>CAJWIA010000131.1 GCA_913040765.1 uncultured Anaerolineales bacterium
CTATACGCCCTCCAGCAGCACGTGCACTATTAATTGTATTAATGACTTCACCATCTATCCTACACCACTCCGAATGTATAGCATGTCTATCGATTTGCTCTACCCGCACCGGCATAAAGGTGTCTAATCCAACATGCAATGTGACAGTTAACACCTTAACACCAATACCAGTGATCGATTCAAGCAATTCTCTAGTGAAATGTAATCCTGCGGTCGGTGCCGCGACAGAACCATTTTCCACCGCATAAACCGTCTGATATCTCTCACTGTCACCTAGGGTTTCCTTAATGTATGGCGGCAGCGGTATTTGTCCAATCTCATTCAGTACAGGTTCAACCTCATGTGAAAATCTAACTACACAGCTACCATTTTCATCTCGCCTTAGAATTTGACATTTTAGTTCAAATTCTTCAAATTCAATAACAGTACCGCTTTTTATTCCAGTGCCTTTAACAAGAGAACGCCATATTGTTCCTTCAATATTATGTAAGAGAAGTAATTCAATCTTAGCACCAGTTATCTTATGACCCAACAATCTTGCATGCACTACTCGTGTGTCATTTAGCACCAATACATCGTTACTGTGCAAATAATTACCAATGTCATATATGTGCCTATGCGCAATTGTTTGAGTATCACGATCGTACACAAGCAATCTAGCATGATCTCGCCGCTCTATAGGTTTCTGAGCTATATGTTTTGGGTCAAGTTTATAGTCAAAATTTCCGATGTGAAGTCTATTTCGATGTTTCATTGATGCAATATATGTGTCAAATTCAGCCTGTCATATTCTCTACTCCAAAACACAAGCGGAGTATATTTAGACTTACAGCAAAGATTTCTGAATTTTTTCAGGATATGTTAATCCAAGATGGTCATAAGCAGCTCTGGCTGCTATGCGCCCTCGGGATGTTCTCTCAAGGAAACCCAACTGTAAAAGATATGGTTCGTATACATCCATTATTGTGTCAGATTCCTCACTTATTGAAGCAGCAATTGTTTCAAGACCCACCGGTCCTCCAGAAAACTTCTCAATAATTGCTGTTAACATACGTCTATCGATTTCGTCCAAACCTATTTCATCTACATCTAAAAGGCCCAGTGCATCATTAGCAACACTTCCGGTAATGACTCCATCAGCTCGCACTTGAGCATAATCACGTACCCTCCTTAATAAGCGAAGAGCTACTCTTGGAGTCGCCCGTGCACGTCTCGCAATTTGACTTATACCGTCTACATCCACTTCCACTTTCAACAATTCCGCAGCCCTTAATACAATAGCTTCCATTGACTCAATATCATAGTAATCCAGCCTAAACAGCGCGCCAAACCTAGCACGCAAAGGAGCTGTCATAAGAGCTAGCCTGGTAGTAGCGCCGATTACTGTAAAATGAGGGAGTTTCAATCTTATACTTCGAGCACTAGGTCCTTTGCCAATTACTATATCAAGCGCAAAATCTTCCATAGCTGGATACAATACTTCTTCCAGCACTCGTCCTAAACGATGTATCTCATCCACAAAAAGTACATCTCCAGCTCGCAAATTAGTTAAAATTGCTGCCAAATCACCCTGTCTTTCTATAGCTGGTCCGGCCGTAACTTTTATATTTACGTTCATCTCATTTGATACTACATGCGCAAGTGTAGTTTTACCAAGTCCGGGAGGTCCATAAAATAAAATATGGTCGACAGATTCTTCTCGCTTCCTGGCAGCCTCTATTAATATTTGTAGGTTGTCCTTAACTCGAGTCTGGCCAATCATCTCTGACAATCGTTCTGGTCGTAGAGACAATTCAGGACTATCTTCTTGTTTTTCTTTACCCGCTATTACCCTATTGTCATTTTCAGCCATATGAGAATTATAGTCGGGATATATATACTAAGCAAAGCAATATATCTCGCTATATTATTTGCTGCCAACCAATATTCAGTTTACAATCAAAAAAATGCAAAAGGTGGCACCATGAATAAAGTTGTTGCTAGCGACCATCCATTAGTAGCTCATAGTCTCACACGATTACGCAATCTTGATACAACCCCACAAGAATTCCGCAAACACGTTCACCATATTAGTGGATTATTGGCCTATGAAGCTACCTCTCATCTAGCCACAAACTCTATTGAAATAAATACACCGATGGGAAATACTAGCGGTCTAGAAGTTACAGAACAAGTATCTTTAGTCCCGGTACTTAGGGCTGGATTAGGTATGGTCGATGGAATACTGGCGCTTATACCCACAGCCTCCGTCTGGCACATAGGACTCAAGCGAGATGAAGAAACTCTAGAGCCAGTACAATACTACACAAACCCACCAAATGACACCAGTAAACGAACTTGTTTGTTATTAGACCCTATGCTGGCTACAGGAGGTACAGCATCTGAAGCCTGCAGCCTGATAAAATCCTGGGGTGCAGATCATATAATTTATATAGGAATATTAGCTGCTCCAGAAGGGATTCAACGCTTGCAGTCTGAACATTCAGACGTACCTATATATGTTGGAGCTATAGATTCACACCTAAATGATGTAGGATTTATTGTTCCAGGGCTCGGAGATGCTGGAGATAGACAATTCGGAACCTAGACACTACTACAATTAAATGTCTGTAACGCTATTAGTATTGTGTACTTCAACCACCGTGACTATGCTCGGATGCTTGATTGCATCCCGAATTGGATCACAAGTGAATGCATTAGTAGACAATCCACGAACGCGTCATCATCACAAACAAGGATTGCCCCGAGTGGGAGGAATTGCTCTATTTGTTGGCTTTGCCGTAGCAAGTATACTGGCATATACTCAATCTACTCCAGATAATCCAGATGATATCCGACGAATCATGGGTGTGATAATTGGATGCACTTTGTTATTACCAATAGGTTTGATCGATGATATAAAAGAATTAGGTTGGATCCCTCAATTGCTAGGCCAATTTCTTGTGTCGATAATTGCCGTTTTTACAACCGTGTTTATAGAACGCTTTACTAATCCCCTGACAGGGAATATCGTCGAACTTAATGTCATACCCATTCTAGGGCCAGTACTAACGATCATGTTTACATTATTTTGGATAGTAGGTATGATGAATACAGTAAACTGGCTTGATGGACTTGATGGACTAGCAGCTGGTGTAGGTGCCATAGCATCTTTACTTTTCGCAATACACATGTACAGACTCGGACAAGAGCATGTATCACTATATGCTCTAGCAATGGCAGGCGCATGCCTAGGAGTGTTACCTTTCAACTTTAGCCCTGCTCGCCTGTTTTTGGGAAGTACAGGTGCTATGATACTAGGCTATGGTCTAGCAACACTATCTATACTGGCACCTGCCCGAGTAGCAACAGCATTGCTAGTAATGGCGGTACCAATAGCTGACACTGCTTGGCAAATATATGATCGTTATAGGAGAGGCAAATCAATATTTAAAGGAGATAGAGGACATTTACATTTTAGGCTAATTGATAAGGGTTATCCACAGATACGTATTGTCATAGGATATTGGCTAGCGTGCGGAATTTTCGGAGCTATTTCTATATTTGTGACATCACAATTAGTTAAGTTTGTCGTCTTACTGGCACTCATCAGCCTAACTATATCGTACATAGCACGCCTATCGCGCGAAAACCCTATTTGATAGACATTTTCAGGCGATTACCAGGAACAAATTGCCAGAGAAGCCACTCAATTGCGTATAACACTGGGATGACCACAATATCTACACCTATAGTAACAGTAAAAGCAGTGGCAATTACTCGAACAGCATCGATAATCATATTGGATAGAGCCGTTTGTATTGTTGCCGGCATTCCCACATAGTAAAGTGCTAACCCCAAGACAACTATCAAAATCCCTAAGGTAGGCCATGCTCGCCTATCACTGGAACTAGGCATCATTGTGTTACTTAACGCAAATAGCACATATCCCCATATAAATAAATCAGCCGATCTAAAAACATGCAATACGTTAAGAAATCCATTTATCAAATCGCCACGCAACAAAGCTGCTCCAACATTATCTAAATCAAGCAATTTAAGACCAATAGCGGCAACCGCTGCACATCCAAATATTAAGGGCGCTACCCCTATCAAACTCTCGCGTACAAAATCTACTTTTTTTGTATGTACATAACCCAGGCGCAATGATCCATCATTCTGTCTTTTAGGCCATACAGAAAAACCCATTGTAGGTACGCCTAGTAGACGAGCCATCACTAAGTGACTCATTTCATGCAATACAACTCCCGGTAAAAACACAATCTGATTGATTAGTATTGCCATCCCAGTATGCCTAGTTAACAACAAAAATACTGTCTGGGTATGACGTGATATCCAATTCTGCAAAACCAACAAAACTGGCGCAGTTATAATCAGCCACAACCACAATTCCATGTGTGTATTAGTCACTTATAAATGTCTATCAACCGACCGCAAAATATCTGAAAATTCTTCCACTGATAGGCTAGCACCACCAATCAGGACACCATCAATATCACGTTGTGCCACAAATTCACTAACATTATTCCTGTCTATGCTACCTCCATACTGAATCCGAATTGATTTAGACACTTCATGTCCATAAATCTTTTCCAAAGTACCTCTTATGTATTCAGTACAGATTTGGTTTGCTGCAGCAGGGGTAGAGGCACGACCTGTCCCAATTGCCCAAATTGGTTCATAAGCCACCACAGTCTGTAATGCGTCTGCATGCAATATTCCGTGGTAAGCAGACCGAACTTGATCCTCTACCACATCTTTGGTATTCCCTGCACTATTTTCAACAAGACTTTCACCTACACAAATTATTACCTTCAGTCCATGGCAAAGTCCCGCCTTGACTTTTTTGTTCACTATAGCATTTGTTTCGATAAAATACTGTCT
>CAJWIA010000132.1 GCA_913040765.1 uncultured Anaerolineales bacterium
AGCTTCTACCTTACCTACTAGGTCTGCACCTACATCGGCTGCCTTTGTATAAATGCCACCTCCAACGCGTGCAAATAAAGCTTGTGTGCTAGCTCCAAAACCAAAGCTAAGCATAATAACTGTAATTTGTGGTAGTGGGTTTGCAGATCCGAAAAATTCTGGCGGGAACAAATAATAGAGTGCTATGAACCATGCCGATATGTCGAGTAATGCAAATCCTACTACTACTAAACCCATGACTGCTCCTGCCCGGAATGCTACTTGCAACCCTTCATTTAGACTTTTGCTCGCAGCATGTGTGGTGCGAGCGCTAGCATTAGTGGCAGTACGCATTCCGAAGTATCCGCAGATACCGGAAAATAATCCACCGGTTAGGAATGCATATGGCACAATCTTATTTTGTAAGTCGAATGATGCCATGATAAGGAATATTATGAACAGAACTGCAAATGCCATTGCTACAACTCTATACTGTCGTCTTAGGTATGCCATAGCTCCTTCTCGTACGGCTTGCGCTATTTCTCGCATGCGAGGCGTTCCTTCGTCTTTGTCCATTACTGACCTATAAAATATGTACGCAAACAAGAGAGCTATGAAGGCGCTAATAGGAGTTAGCCACCAGATTATAGGTAAATGTAGCGTGTTGTTCATAAAAAATGTTCCTCCTGGGCTTGGTGTATGAGCAGTAAAAAAGTTGGTCTATGTGATATTAAATATTGTACCGAATTTACACAAAACACGCCCGAAAATATTACGTCTTTCGGGCGATTACCGGCGGGATTGTACTGAGTAGAGGAAAATGTGTCAAGTGTATCGAAGACAGAGAAATATAAAGGGCTTGACAGAAGTGGCTAAAATGTTGTATAACCTCAGCCCGCACCATATTTTGGAGCGGACAATTGATACTCAAGGTAAATCTTTTTATCTTCCTTGGGCACACTGTGATCATAGTTTATGCAGTGTGCTCTTTCTGTCCTTAGAGGTGATGTAATAACGTATTTGATGAATGTTGTTTGCCATGATTTGAGGTAATTGAAAACAGTATGAATAAAAAGATGAAGAGTGGATCAAAAACCAAACGCAAAAGTCGCAAGGCTGTAAAGAAAGCACCTGACTACGTGGTTAATAAATCTAATGGCCTGGCGAATGGTAATGGAATAAAAGCAGTTGCTAAAGATGAGTTGCAGGCTGAGATACTTGCTGCCGAGACAGAGCATCCGCGTATCCAACTATTGCTTGAAATTGCGGAGAAAAACGGTGTGATTTCTATGGAGGAGATTGTCACTGTATTTCCGGAAGCTGAGGAAGATATTGGCATCTTAGACGAAGCACTGGCTTCTCTTTTGGAATCTGGAGTGGAGATTGTTGAAAAGAAGGTTGTCAACGATGGGCCTAGCGAAGAGAGTGAGGACCCTCTTGCTGCTGAAAAAGGCCAATTCAACTCTGAAATAAAAAAAATCAAGAGACGACAGAGACTTTCTAAATCTGCATTAGATGTGGATGATACCATAGGTTTGTACTTGAAAGAGGTTGGTAAAGTTCCTTTGCTTACTAAAGATGAAGAGGTGTGGCTGGCAAAAAGAATGGAGAAGGCTGTGAAAGCTAAGACGGCTCTCGAATCTAATAGACGAATTTCGCACCAAAGAAAGATGAAGCTCAGGTACGACATTGATGATGGTATGGCGGCCAGAGAGCATCTCGTGACTGCAAACTCGCGACTGGTAATAAGTGTGGCAAAGAAATATATTGGCCGAGGGGTACCGTTCCTGGATTTGATTCAAGAAGGTAATATTGGATTGCTACGAGCTGCAAAAAAGTTTGATTATCATAGAGGGCACAAGTTTAGCACTTATGCAACTTGGTGGATCAGACAAGCAGTCACAAGGGCTATTGCAGATCAGGGGCGAACAATTAGGGTGCCTGTGCACATGGGTGATCAAATTAATAAGTTACTTAGAGTATCTCATTCGCTTACGCAAAAACTTGGGCGAGATCCAACTGTCGAAGAGCTTGCAAACTTGTTGGAAGTTCCTCCAAAAAAAGTTGAGGATATGGTGCAGATTGCACGTAGGCCACTGTCGTTAGAAGCACCCACTGATGACCAGGGAGATTCGAATGTTGGTGATTTCATCGAAGATGAAGAAAGTCCGGCACCGGTCGAGGCAACTACTCAGAATATGTTGAGACTCCAGATTAGAGATGCATTAACTGGTCTGCCCCCTAGAGAGGTTCGTATTCTACAATTACGTTATGGTCTGTTGGATGGAGAGTCTTACACTCTTGAGGAGGTCGGTCGTAAAATGGGTGTGACTCGCGAAAGAGTTCGTCAGATTGAGGCACAAGCATTGGGGCGTTTGCGCACCCCAGACCAAAAGGAACTATTGGAAGGTTTTCTAAGGGAATACTAGTGGTTCAGGTGAGGGGTGGTTGGTTATATAGGCATAGACTACTTATCAGCCACTTCTTCTTCGCCCCACAAAGCTCCCTCAATTGTTCTAGTCCCACGTCTGATAGCTGATCTAATTCGTGCAACACGATATAAAGCCTGTCTTCGCAATTTATGCCATACTTGGTTTTGTGATGTAGTTTTTGTAACGTCCCATGTTACCAAAGTGGCTCCCCAAGTAAGCCCGCCTCCAAATGCTACGAAAATCAAATTATTGTATGGTTTAATTCTATTGTCTGAAACAGCCTCACATAGTGCTAATGGTATCGAGGCTGCAGATGTGTTACCGTATTTGTCTATGTTCATTATAAACATGTCTAATGGTAGATCGAGATTGCGGGCAGCAGCTTCAATGATTCGCACATTGGCCTGATGAGGTACTATGAAGTCTATATCATCCAGGGTCATCCCAGCTTCGCTGACAACTTCTCTGCAGGCATCGGCCATTACCCGTGTTGCAAATCGGAATACCTCGCGTCCGTTCATGGTTATTGTATGAAGATTATCGCGGAGTGAATCGTAGCAAGCCGGCATTGCGCTGCCACCAGCCGGAACTTTGAGTAGGTCTCCACCTGATCCATCAGATCTCAATACTGAAGTAAGAACACCACCAGGCACTTTACTTCCTTGAAGTACAAAAGCTCCGGCGCCATCACCAAATAGTACACAAGTGGAGCGATCTTCCCAATTCACTATTTTGGATAAAGTTTCCGATCCTATTATTAATACAGTGTTCATGCTGCCACTCTGAATAATCTGACTAGCAACTGTTAAAGCATATACGAATCCAGTGCAAGCAGCTCCCATGTCGAAAGCTCCTGCTTTGCTCGCCCCTAATTTATCTTGTATTAATGAGGCTGTAGATGGAAAATGGTGCTCTGGAGTTGAAGTGGCAACTATTATCAAATCCAGATCATTTGGCGATATATTTGCAGTATCTAGTGCCGATTTAGCTGCTTTCACGCCTAGCGATGCTGTAGTCTCTTTGTCATTTGCAATATATCGTTGTTTTATACCTGTGCGATTCATTATCCATTCATCTGTGGTATCAACCATTTTCGACAATTCGGCATTTGTTAGTATGTTATTAGGAACAGCAGTTCCCCACCCACAGATATGGGCGTATCGGTCTAGACCATTTGGGATATCAGGCATTTATAGTACTTTGGTTATTAGCTCTATATTTTGTAAATACAAGACTAGCATTGTGGCCTCCAAATCCGAATGAGTTCGACATTATCGCATTAGCCACTAATTTTCTGGAGTTATTAGCTACGTAGTCCAAGTCACATTCTGGGTCTGAAGTAAACTGGTTAATTGTTGGGGGGACTATTCCGTGCACTAGGGATTGTATACACATTATAGCTTCCAAAGCCCCGGCAGCACCTAATAGGTGACCATGCATTGATTTAGTTGATGAGATTGGGATGCCATATGCATGTTCTCCAAACACTTGCTTTATAGCTAATGTTTCTGTTTTATCGTTCAGTGGAGTAGATGTTCCATGAGCATTTATGTAGTCGATTTCTGTTGACTTCAATTTGCTGTCACGAATCGCTAGCTCCATAGAAATAATCGCGGATGCACCATCAGATGCAGGAGCAGTAATATGATGAGCATCATTAGAAAGTCCGTATCCCGCGATCTCTCCATATATCATCGCACCACGTTCTATAGCATGCTGTTCTGTTTCGAGTAATAAGATAGCTGCTCCCTCTCCCGCAACGAACCCGTCACGGTCTCGATCAAATGGGCGGCATGCCAATGTAGGGTCATCGTTTCTGGATGACAAGGCTCCCATGTTTGCAAAAGCCGCAATTGTAACAGGAGTTATTGCAGCTTCTGCTCCTCCTGCAATAACTACATCAGCAGAACCACGTCTAATAATTTCTGCAGCTTCGCCTAGTGCATTTGTACTACTAGCGCAAGCTGAAGTAATGCATAAATTGGGTCCGCGTGCACCGAAATTTATTGCTACTTGTCCCGCTGCTGTATCTGGAAGCATCATTGGGACCATAAATGGACTTACGCGCTTGGGACCACTCTTTCTCAAAGTTGCAGTTTGTTTTTCTAATGTACTGACCCCACCAATTCCTGTGCCTATTATTACTCCTATACGGTCTCTATTAGAGTCGGTAATATTTAGACTGGAATCTTGTAATGCTTCTTCGGTTGCAGCTACTGCAAATTGAACGAACCTGTCCATATGACGTGCCGTTTTCTTGCCAAAACGAGATGTAGGATCAAACTCTTTCACCTCTCCAGCAAATCTAGTTGCATGTTGATCGGAATCAAAATGCGTGATTTTACCAATACCCGACTTCCCAGATATGGCTATCTTCCAGGTTTCCTGAACGTTGAGGGAAAGTGGATTTACTGTCCCCATGCCCGT
>CAJWIA010000133.1 GCA_913040765.1 uncultured Anaerolineales bacterium
ATGTAAAGCAGAATTATTACCCTGATATCTCTGGTCAAAATACACACGTCGCAATCCCACAAATGTCAATGCTATAACACTAATCACCATCAAGAATGAGACAGAAGACGCAAAAAATCCGCTAACCTCAATACTGGCTACTTTGTACAAAATCAAAACAATACCTACAATTGATGTAAGCAAAACTATTGCCAATATCCAATCTGGTCCGTCCATACTATGCTGTACCCAAGCAAAATCTGGCAAAGTACCGTCAATAATCATGCGCCAATGCCCAAGAATGGGTGAAAATAAGACTGACCATAAACCAATTGTCCATGCCGCGCCCGGTATACCAGTATCATTCAGAACAGCATAATAATCTAAAGGATTAATCCATACAGCACCAAGCTGTACTAGGAATCCTACAACAGAAAGGAAACCGAGGATATACAACAATCTATTACTATGACGTGCATTGATACAGTTCTCCAGGGTGGGTACTACCGCTAACATCATGAAAGAAGTGACTGGCACAAGATAACGAGGACCCCAATTAGTGCCACCAAACCATATGTCACCACGTACAAGGGCATAAACCACCACAAAAGCAACAAACATAAATAAAGGCCAGACAACATCTAATCGACTACCGTTACGTGATAAAAATGGAGAGAGTAATGCTAGTATGAGAACTGGAGAATGCCAGAAGAACCCTTTCCCTGGACTAAAAAGAAATCCGGACATTCCAACACCAGCACTATTTATGTTGGCAAAAGCACCTGACAATCTCTCAATAATCTGAAAACGAAACGTGCCTGCTCCTAGAAGTTCTGTGTAAACATACAGCCCAGCAAATCCCATGGCTAGTAATACAGACACAATTAAGGCAAGTTGCCAGCTCAGAAAAATAGGTCTTCTCAAATATGGTTTTCCAATCAAGGGAATTAATACCAACATCGGTAATCCCACAACACCTGATTCCTTCGCCATCACACTTAACACACCGCTAACAATAGCTAATATCATCCAACGATGTGGCCAACCGCCTGAAGAATGTAATGCATAACGCCAGCGCAACAACCCGTAGGCGGCTAACAACAATGTAAATCCAGCTATGGATTCCCTGAAATAATTCTTGCTGTATGGCCAAGCTATAGTAGTAAGACCAAACAACAAAGCAGTGGCGATAGCAATGTTGCGTCTATAACCCAACCAGCGAACATATAGGAACAATAACATTCCTGTAGCTGCAGTAACTGCCATATTGAGCAATAAAACGCTGTGTGCAACCCCTACCTCAGATACAATATCAGCAAATAATATCAGAGGTATACTTAACAAAGGCTGCACAGGCTCTACATAAGTATGTCCCGGCCAATCAAGATCAGCTGTCATGTTTCTCATCACACTACCACGACGAGCAAAACTTTCAGCAGTGTCAAACAAAAACAATTCATCCGTGGAAATAAAAGTCAATGACGTAGTAAGCCAGTACACCAAGTAAAGGATGCCGAAAACTGCCCATCCTGATGTTTGATCTGAATAGGACCAACGCTTACCGATGCTCAAATCACGCATGTAGTCCAATGTCAAGTGGACGAGTTAGTATATTGGTTCGATTTCGGTTTAACCAAATTCTATGCAAGACTGTGGCTAGTTGGTTGCTATCATGCAAATCTTTTACGGAATGCCATGGGCCAAGTATATCCTGCGGAGCTATAGCATGAGTTATCACACCAGTTATACCCGCTGCTTGCAAAGTATCCAAAGCTTTTTCTGGATCCGCATGTATCAACACACGAGGACATTTCACTCTAGTTAGCTCACGTTGCACTTCAGGGAGCACTAGGGTTGGCATCACGTTTTCGTGCAAATCTCCTCCAATCACAACCAGTTCTGTTTCCCTTATATCACTGAGAACATCAATACTAGCAGCTGCAGATCTACTATTCCCAACAGAACCGGGTAGATTTACCAAGATTTGCCCACGCAATCTTAACGCTGCATTCATCAATTCTGCACACTCTCGAAGACCAGTATTAATATCATTCTCGCTATAATTGAGTATGTTGCGAACAGAGCCAGGATGTTCTGCTATACAGATCGCGAAGTCCTGAAGTCTACGTAATCCTACCTCAGTCCAATTGGAAGCGGCGTCAATATCTCTATCATCCTCAACTACTGGTGTCAGTATCAAAGAAACAGCTCTAGCAAGCATAGTCACTGCCTCAAGAATGCTCAGTAATTCCTTGCCGCCACCTATTACAGTAACCTTAATGTCAGCATCTAAACGATTCTCCCGAACACTGTCCCATAGTAACTCTAATGCATATATCATAACAATACCAAGAACCACTGTTGCACTTGCTAGAATCCAACTAATCATTGGCGATGCAAGATACACAATCACAGCAGACATAAGCCCTAGAATGCCAGTAGCTATGTAAAGGGCTGTAATGGTTCGACGATGACTAAGCCCTAATTTCACAAGACGATGAGAAGTGTGATCTACTCCGCCCTGCCACCATGGCTTACCCCTTCGAACCCTCGAAACAACAACTAAGACAGTATCGAATACTGGTACACCCAACACCAAAATCGGAACCATCCAAGTTTGTGTATTTGAAACATCAGGAAAGGTTAACTTGATACCAAGAACTGCCAGTGTTATACCCAGCAACATTGACCCTGTATCACCCATGAAACTTACTGCTGGCTGATAATTGTAGAAAAGAAATCCCAAACATGCACCTAACAAAGCTGAAGCTAAACTTGCAACTAATATCTGTCCATTAATCGCTGCCAAAATTAGAAAAGATGCTGCTGCTACTGCAGAAGTTCCTGCTGCTAATCCGTCCATATTATCCTGCAGATTGACAGCATTGATGATTCCTACGCCCCAAATGACAGTCAAACCAATATTCACCCATTCAGCATCAAACATGTTGACACTCACTCCACCCATTGCAATCAGTAGCATAGCAAGTGTCTGACCAAGTATTTTTCCAATAGGTCCTAAACCTACCCGGTCATCAACAAGACCAACAATGCTTATCAAAGTACCACCAATTACTATCGATGCTAACTCGCGATACTCACGACCGCCCCCAAAAATCAATAGACTGCCGATGATAGCTGCCCAGATAGCTATACCACCAAGCACCGGAACAGGAGCTATATGAAATTTGTGAGGACCAGGTGTATCAATCAATCGCATTCGACGAGCGACCAATAATGTAAGCGGAGTTGCCACAAAAGCAATCAATCCAGCAACTAATCCTATAAGCGAATAGCGCAATACAGTTTCAGACAACATACCCTCTTTCCTTTAACAATTTGCTATAGAAATCGACAGTTCTATTTATCATTCTTTCTAGATCATGATGCTCCAACACATAACTTTGCGCAGCATCTAGCATTGCATCAGGTGTTTTCAGAGCACAATGAATAGCATCAACTAAAGAGTTAACATCATCCGGGCTGACAAGGTATCCTGTCATTTCCGAATTGATAATATCGGGCACACCACCAACTGAGGTAGCAACGACCGGAACCCTAGCAGCCATAGCTTCAATGATCGCATATGGGGTGCCTTCATTAATCGAAGTATTCACTAGGACGTCTACATCAGCATAGATCCTATCTAAATCACGACGCCACCCGGTAAAAATAACCAAATCTCCAATACCAAGTTCCCTGGATAGTTTTTGTAACTCAATCTCTAATTGACCACTACCAACGATCACAAAACGACCGTCAAAACCGGCCTGTACCATCAAGTGAGCGGCCGTGAGGAAATGTCGATGGTTTTTTATAGGTACTAATCTACCTACATTTCCAATTAAGGGTATATTAGTATCAACACCTAACTCTCGGCGGAATTGACCCGTTTTTGCAGAACAATTTTTGTATATATTCAATTCTAAACCTAATGGCAATACATAAATCTTCTCTGGCGGAGCAATATTATGCTGCAGTAACTCATACCTGACCGATTCACTTACAGTCAATATGACAGTTGATAACCGAGCCAATATTCTTTCAATAAAAATAATAATTTTGGATATACCAGGTCCCCAATATCCACTAAATACATGTCCATGAAAAGTGTGGACAATAATTGGTACTTTCGCCAGCTTAGCAGCTATACGACCCAAGGCTCCTGCCTTAGCCGTATGTGTATGCACTATTCTCGGAGCAGTCAACCTCATGAACCTCCAGAGCCTACTGCAAACATACAAATCATTCAATGGTGATAGTCTAGCGCCGAGATTATTGTAGAGATGAAATCTCAGTCCATACTTTTCGGCTAAATCTGTCATGTCGCCCTCAGTATCCGCCTGTCGACCAGATACTAAGGTTGTTTCAAAACCTTTCTGCAGTAATCCGGATGATAATTGTGCGACATGCAATGCCGGGCCACCAATATTCATACGTGCAATAATATGTAGTATTCCTGATTTGATCATATGTCATTTGGGGTTTTGATTGGCCTTAAAGCTCCGATACCACTCTATAGTACTTCGAAGACCATCTACAACACTTATGTCTGATTTAAACTGCAGCACGTTCAGAGCTTTACTAACATCAGCATATGAATGTCTTATGTCGCCCGGTCTTGCGTCTGTATAATCTGGATCTATCTTGACATTAGTTAAATCATGTAAAGTTTTTACCAAACTATTAAGACTACTACCAGACCCCATAGCGATGTTGAATATTTGGCCTGGTGCCTCCGCATGATTCAGCGCATGGATGTTAGCATCAACAATATTACCAACATAAGTAAAATCACGAGTCTGTTCACCATCGCCATATATCTTTGGAGCATTTCCTTGCAATAGAGCAGT
>CAJWIA010000134.1 GCA_913040765.1 uncultured Anaerolineales bacterium
TATTTATATTATCAAGATACACACCTATAATCCATGGCATTGTCAACACAACAGCCAATACAGCACCAACTAATGTCTGCATAATTACTTTGGTCCGCTCTTTAGAATGATTCCGCCACACAATAATAAAAAACACTACCGATATCGGGAACAGGAGAAACACACCTGGATGACATTGCCCACCTAACGTAAGCATAGGTAAATGAGCAATCCTGGCCCATTTATTTCTACCAAGGTATCCAAGTAGTCCGGTCCACATGTATGCGAGTGCAAAAGGTAACTGTAGTGTGGGATTCCATATACCACGAGACATAAAAACTGCTTCTGGATGTACAGCAAACAATAGTGCTGAAATTATTCCTACCCGTCTGTCAAAAAATCGATTCCCAATAGCATATATTAAGGATGTTGCAAGTATATGAAACACTCCAGTAACCATACGAGCTAATCTAGGGTCAGCCTTTATGAGTAATGGCAGAGCATACAGATAGATTGATACAGGACCATGCCACCCACGGAAACTAAAGTAAGGCATCGGTGGACCTAACAATCCAAACTCTCCATGCTTAGCAATAGCTAAAGCTTTGATAGTATGCACAGCTTCATCAGTTGTAAAAGTTTCCACACCAACATCCATCCAACGCAAGCCTGACGCTATTAGAAGCACAATTACTATTGGTAGGTAAGACAACCTATAACTTTGATTATTCATATGTATTTTCTTGCAAAGTTACCCTGTCTTCCTCGGATGACTGGCTGTTAGGTAAATGCACGCGTAGACGCTTGCCATCTGCAGGATCATAAAACCCGAGTGTAATCACATAATCATCAGTCTGGATATTACTGATATCAAAAGTAAGTTCGTCAACAACGAATTCTCCCGTTGCCCACCAAGAAGTTGGATATGCCCATTTTTGTGGCATCGAATCCACCTGAGCAACCACTTGCTCCTGCTCACTTATATGAACAAAATATTTATAGTCCTTAGTTATGGTTCCAGCTGCCCGCCAAATTAACGTAAGATTCAACGAGTTTTGGTCAGTATCCAACTCATATCCTATAAGTTCAATTTTGTCACTGAAAATAGCTCCTACTACTTTACTAGGATCCGAAAAATCATATATACGTTCTCGTTCTATAATCTCAAAACTTTTTTTATATTGATTAAAATATTCTTGCTTGAACGTGTCTGTCACTTCCAACTCCAAAGTGTATTTACCTGGTTTTAGATCAGTAGGAACCCTCAACTCATGCATTGCCGCGTAAAACACTCCTTGCGGCCAAAACTCATTCGGATCTGCTGGAATAATATTCATAAAATCTTGAAACACCCTATTATCATCCGTATCATATATGTTCCATTGCACTTGAGGATGAGACAATAAATCATTCGAGGAGTGCCAATTGGTTTTCACAACCACAGGAGGTCCCTGCTGAATTTGATTATCAATTTCAATCTCAAGCAATTCTAATCCATTAGGCCAAACAGATATAGCAGGACGTACTCCACGAATTTGAATATCACCAATATTACTAATGGCATTTTTATCTATGTCAAGCAACTTCACCTGACCACTATCATCATACATGCCAAAATGAAGATAAAGATCACCCTGAACTGGTAAATCATTAGATAGCAACAGGTCAAACTGACTTGCATACATTGAAGTCTTGTTCTGTGTTTGTCGCCCCAGACCACGTTGGTCAGATTGCGCATATTTGTTGCCATATTCATCCACAACATGTACAAATACCTTGAAATCTTCAGCAACTACACTATTAGACTCCATTATCATAAATATGGTCCATGTTTCACCTGGTATAGGCTTGCTATCAGATAATGGTAGATAAAACCCGTTAATAGTAACTTGATTTTCAAAGACAAAAGGCATCACTGATCTAACATCCACATCAAACTGGTCTTGAGAAGGAAGTAATGCTAATCGCGCTCTAGCAAAAGTAGTTTCTCCATCCATAAACAATGTATCCCGACTATCATTATTACCGTCCCCTATAAGTACAGCTCCTTGCGGAGGGATAGGTATCGGCTGATCCGGTTCCACTAAGAATCCGTCCAACCCGTACTTCAACAAAGCATATTCCCGCAGAAAAGCCCATGGCAATCCCCTGTGCCCATCAGCTAGCATTACCACTAGTTCCTTATCATTTTCATTAGACCTAGTTACTGCAACTTCCATTGCATTTACCAGCTCATCAAGCGAGACTGGTGGCGGAGGATAGTCTGATTTTAGATACTCCACCACATGAGTAAATGATAAAACCAAAGCCAATATAGGCCCCAACCATTTGAGGTCTGTGCCTCTTGACAAGCCTCTACCGAGAACCGAGGATTTATTCTGTTTAGAGACTCTATTGCGCTTACTAATCCCTCCTAATAATACGCCTTGGATAATAAATACAGCCGGCAGGCTTGGCCACCAATAATCTACTACCCAATGAGCTTGAATCAACCAAGTTACAATAGGGACAAGAATAAAACACAAGATGATTGTAAATCCAGGTAGAATTCTCCGAGCACGTATCGATCTATAAAACACCCACACAATAGCAACAAGTGTTATGCTGGCCTGTAAAGGCTTTAGCCAATTGTCTGAAATTCTCTCTAGATGATAGATGGATTGCACAATATGACCAATACCCCCGAACATTATTTGGTCTTGGATTTCTCCTGTCGAAGGCATATTTTGTACTCTCTGCAATATGTCTACATGTTCGGCAAACCCATAAACACCAATAGACCATGGTACAAGCAACAATAAAAACGCGCCTGTACCAATAAGAGTTTGCATGAATATGATGCGCCGCCTATCAGACTGAACAATCATAGCCTGTATAAATATAATCACTGATAATGGTGCAAGCGCAAATGTGTGAGGGTGACATTGGCCTGCAAGACTCAGTAGAGGCAAATGCAGAATTCTGGCCCATCCTTTGTTTTCATAATATCCAAGTAAACCAGACAAAAGGTATAACAAAACAAAAGGTGCTCCGATCTGCGCGTTATTTATCACTCGACTTGCAAAGACCATATGAGGATGCACTGCATACAGTAATGAAGCAATTATTGCTGCTCTCATCCCAAAGTATCTGAGGGTGATCAGATACAAAATTGCCACTGCAAGTGTATTCATCAATCCCGTAAATATCTGTGCTCCAACAGGATCAGGATTTATTAGATATGGTATGGCATATAAATATACTGATAATGGGGAGTGAACTAACCCTAATGAAGAAGGTGGTCCTAGTAAATGGGTCTCACCATAACGCGCTATTTGGACAGCCTTGATGCTAATGTAAGCATCGTCGCCACCAAAGAACTCGGCACCAGTTTGATATGTACGTAAAAATCCAGCTAATACTACTATGATAATTAGTGGACCGTACTTCCTAAATTTCAATAGTTTTTCTGTCACCAATCCATCCATGCAACGGAGATCATAAGCACCAATAAGACGTCATATTGTTAGTCGGCCAATCGTTGTATAGTCTTGGCCAAAGCTCCGAGAAATTGCTCTTGGCCATGAGACCGATTAACTATCTCCCACATATCTTTTCCAATGATTTTTCTGTCACCTTGTGACATTCTAATCAATTTTAGAAGACGTTTAGCTATCAAGTCTGCATCGTCAGATTTTAGTAATTCCAAACCCGAAGTAACATTTGCCATTGAAGCAAATGACTCATTACGAACTAGGGTTGGCACCCCACATGCCATTCCTTCTAACACAGCCTTATCCATACCGCCCGTTGCACAAAGATTTATGTGCGCGCTTGCACTTATATATTCGTCCACTATTTGCCCATATGGAATTGGCCCAACCAATTTTACAAGTTTGCCCAATCCCAATGCATCTATTCGTTCTTGTAATATAGACCGATAATTGTGTGGTGCGTTACCTTCATCTCCACCGACGATACGAACCACAAAGTCCTCGTTACCAAGAACATTACGTAGAGATAGGATCGAATCAATCAACAATTCATAATTTTTTATTGGGGATAGCCGACCTACAGATAATATCACTGATGGCGATGCAATAACATTAGTACTAGGTCTAAATTGATCAGTGTTTATACCATGTCCTATAACAGATGTCTTATTCGTTTTGATTTGAAAACTTTCTGGCGAAGCTGTCGCAACACATTTAGATAAAATAGTAGCAAGCCGCAAACGCCAGCTCACATGCCTATGGGTATACCAAACAATAATGGGCCAAGAATATATCAAAGCCAACGGAGCTATTCCTAGCACATATTCTGGACTAAATTGACAAAAAACAATTTGCACAGAATTGCGTAGTTTCCATGCTATTTGCCAAAATTTGATATAACGACTAAATCTGGAATTCCCCTTTTCGTCAACTAATGGGTGAACACGTACATTGTCTGGAAGATCTTCTCCACTGTATGTCAGACAAATTACTTCTATTGCTGCAAATTTAGTTGATAGGCCTCTGATCCAACTCACAACATGTCCTACCAAACTATCGCCAGAATCTACCTTATAAGTGATATAAAGCAATCTCATTTAGACACCAACTGCTTATAATAGGACGCATACTCGTTCACAACATGTGTTTTTTCAAATTTCTGTACCGACTTTGGTGCTTCAATAGCCATAGTATCTCGCAAACCAGTATTGTTAAT
>CAJWIA010000135.1 GCA_913040765.1 uncultured Anaerolineales bacterium
GGAGCTGCACTGATGGCAGTTGGTAGTGGATCTGGAGAGGATAGAGCTAGGTTTGCTGCAGAAGATGCTATTAATAGTCAGCTGCTAGACATTAGTATTGATGGAGCTCGCGGTATCTTATTTAATGTTACAGGAGGTTCAGATCTGAGTTTGTTTGAGGTTAATCAAGCAGCTGCAATTATAAAGGAGACTGCGCATCCAGATGTAAACTTAATCTTTGGGGCAGTAATCGATCCTACGATGGGCGATGAAATAAGGATGACTGTTATAGCAACTGGATTTGACCGTGGTGGAGCTATGCGAACAAGAGCACTTGATTATTATGAAAAGATATCAGCCACTCAAACAGACAACAATGAATCGGATACAAAATTAGATAAAATACAAACAGTAGATGTAGAAGCTGAGGTGGGCGAGGATCTACAGATGGATCAGAGCACATACAAATCGACTGATCTTATGGATAAAGCGTTTGATCCTAGCTCCTTAGACGTTCCCGCATTTTTGCGACGGCGTTCTTGACATAATATTACGTAATTATGGTGCAACTATCGGGATACCTTATCTTGAGTATGAATCATTCAGTCAAATTGCGTATAGGTAATTCGCCAATAGACTACATTGTATTTAGAAATTCGATTGGTCAATGCCATAGAAAAATTTAAGGTTAAAACTTACGGGGACATGCTTTGAAAAATCTAAGGTACATGATAGACTGCCATTGTTCTACCCGACATATCGGATATAAGATGCCAATTAGTATACATATAGTGTTTTATTATGATTAATTTGGTTGTCAAGGATATTCAAGTAGGATTGTACGATATGTTAGTCACATAATGAAATGTCCATTTTGTGACTCTGATAGATCCAGAGTAATTGATACTGATCATGACTCTAGGGGAGGAGTAAGGCGAAGGAGAAAGTGTAAAGATTGTGAGGATCGATACACTACATATGAAAGGGCTGTAAAATCTTTGCCTTTCCTGATAAAACAAGATGGACGGCGAGAGGATTTTGATCGAGAGAAACTAGAGAGTGGTATACGTGTTGCCTGCGCAAAAAGACCAGTTGCTCATGCAGATATTACGAGGCTAGTTGGAGAAACAGAAAGCAGATTATTAGTTATGGGCAAAACAGAGATTTCAAGTCGTGTTGTAGGTGACATAGTGATAGAGGGATTGAAATTGTTGGATCAGATTGCATACATTCGTTATGCGATAGTCTATCTTGGCCTGAGTGATTTACAATCTGTACGAGAAGAAATAGATAGGTTATTAGTATAGTCAGGGTAGAGGAGAGAAGCAATGATTGAAACTGGAAAGAGATCCTCGGGATATAGTATAGGTAGTGAAAGGGATGTTAGTACAACAGATAATAACTATCATCTACGACCAGCTAATATGCTAACAGAAAATGCACAGGTTGTGCTGGAAAAGCGGTATTTACGACGTGGTGATGATGGCAACCCTATAGAGACGACAGAGGAAATGTTTTGGAGAGTTGCGTATAACGTAGCCCTTGCAGAGCGGGAATTTGATTCTGATCCTGATACGGTAGCCGAAGATTTTTATCAACTCCTAACCGAATTACGATTTTTGCCAAACTCACCGACTTTTACAGGTGCAGGTACTCCTTTGGGTCAGTTAGCAGCTTGTTTTGTTCTTCCAATATCAGATGACATGGGTGGTGATTCTGCTGGAATATTTCAAACCCTAAGAGATGCTGCCCTTATACAACAAACAGGTGGAGGAAATGGATTCTCATTTTCGAACCTGCGACCTAGAGGATCGATAGTCAAATCATCAGCTGGTGAGGCAACAGGCCCAGTTGGTTTTTTGCGCGTGTATGATAGAGCATTCGGTGAGATTGCTCAGGGTGGCACTCGTCGTGGAGCAAATATGGCTGTTTTGAGAGTAGATCATCCGGATATTTATGATTTTATCACTTGTAAAACTGACGAAAATCAGATTACCAATTTTAATATATCTGTTGGTGTTACTGATGATTTCATGACTGCTGTAAATAATGATAAATCATTCGACCTTATTCATCCTCAAACAGGAAAAACCACAAAAACAGTACAGGCTCGAGATTTGTTCGATACCATTGTCAAATATGCGCATCATAATGGAGAGCCAGGCGTACTGTTTTTAGATGCTGCAAATCGGCAGAATCCGTTACCTCACCTATATCAGTTAGAATCTACTAATCCTTGTGGCGAACAATTTCTTGGACCTTATGAAAATTGTTGTCTTGGATCTATCAACCTAGCGCAACATTGCGGTCCGGAAGGGACAGTGGATTGGATTGGTTTGGCAGACACAATTGCGTCTTCGACACGTTTTCTAGACAATGTGGTCACAGCCAATGCTTATGTGGCTAACGTGCCTCAGTTGCGCGAAGCAGCTCTGCAAGCTCGGCGGATAGGCTTAGGTATTATGGGTCTGGGAGATTTGATGTACCATATGAATATTCGGTATGGTTCTGAGGAGTCCGAGGAATTTGCTAGTCAAGTAATGGAGTATGTACGTTACCATTGTATGCTAACTAGTATTGAACTTTCAGAGCAGAGAGGACCGTTCCTGGCAATTAGGGGGAGCATATATGATCCGGATGAAATGACTTGGACACCGCCTCAACCTATTAAAGATCATGATAGAGACTTTGGTCGACCAACAATAAATTGGAAAACGATTGCGGATGGTATATGTGACCATGGCATTCGAAATGCTGCTCAAACCACCATAGCTCCAACCGGTACAATTGCTACTGTAGCAGGATGTGAAGCTTACGGTTGTGAGCCAGTATTTGCGCTTGCCTACATGAGACATGTGAATGATAAAGGTCAAGACCTCAAACTCGAGTATGCTAGCCCCAGATTCGAAGAGGCTCTGGTTGCTGCTGGCTTAGACGAGAACGAGCGTACTGAAATTATTGGTAAAGTAACAGGGTCTGGATCATGTCAAGATATTGATCAGATACCACAACATATCCGTGATACCTTTGTGGTGTCTCAAGATATCACGGCTAAACAACATGTACGTATGCAGGCTAATCTTCAGGCATTTGTGGACAATAGCCTATCTAAGACTTGTAATTTCCCAGAAGATTCGACTGAAGTAGATGTTGCGGAAGCTTATACCTTAGGATGGAAGCTGGGTTGTAAGGGTCTTACTGTATATGTTACTGGAAGTAGGCAAAAAGTTGTTTTAGAGACAAACAGTACTGCCGAAAGTGCTACTGAAGAATTGAATTCAACTCAAATACAGGCCAGTGCATCCAATTACAATATACAGTCTGAAGAGCAACTATTCCCTGAATCTAAAAAATCACGTCCCACAAGACTACATGGAGCTACCTATCAAGTGGACACTCCCTTGGGGAAATCATTTATAACAATTAATGAAAATAATTCCAATGAACCTTTTGAGGCATTTGTAAGTACTGCCAAGGCAGGGAGCGAAACTTCTGCCATTTCTGAAGCTATGGGTCGCTTGATATCATATGTGTTGCGTATTTCATCACCGATAGTTCCTCAGGTGCGTTTAGAGGAATTGGTCAGACAGTTAGAAGGAATAGGAGGAAGCAGATCACTTGGGTTTGGACCTAACAGAGTAAGATCCTTGCCAGATGGTGTAGCCCGAGCTCTACGTGGTTATTTGGACGATAAACTTGATGTCAAACCCACTAACAATGACTTTTCTACTAATGGAGATGATGAACAACTCGCATTTCAATTTGGCGCACTGTGTCCAGAATGTGGAGAAGCAGCTGTAGTAAATGAAGAAGGTTGTCGGAAATGCTACGCATGTAGTTACAGTGAATGCTAACTCAATTATAGCAATATTGTAGTGTCAACAAATTTCAGGCGGGATGTGTGTAGTGTATAACACATCCCGTTTATGTTAATTGGCAGCGCGTGCAAGAAATATAAATGTTATATCCACTTCATTTTCAGCTGTTAGTATGCCCGAGATGTCAGGAGGATCAAATCCAAAATCAGTCATCAGAAGTCTAGTAGAAGCTTGGCCTAACATTTCACCATCATTTACAGTTAATGTCACTGAGAACGAAGCTGGCCTGATGGCATCACGTACTGATAAACTGCCATCTATTTCAAAATCAACTGTGTCTCCTGGTATATATTTCTCGGGCAATCCTTTTAATTGCGTTGGAGTAAAGATTGCTATAGGAAATTTGCTGCTTTCTAACCAGCGATCACGAATGGCGTTATCGCGACGTGTTTTGTCGCTTTTAAAGGCGCTTATGTCAACTGTTATGTCTCCCACTGAGCTTAAAGCGGGTTCACTAAAGTTAACTATTATGTCCCCTGAAACAATGTTTGTCACTCCTTCAGCATAGTTGTATCGATTGTTTTGATTAAGGAAGGTTTCTCCTACGCCATAGTTGACATTTGATTTGGATTGATCAATAACATACAAAACCGCATCCTCTGCTAATGAACTTGAAGACGGCACTGGTGACATAGTTGGATTTTCATTGACTAGGGGAGTTGGAGGTATATTCGTTGGCAAAGCCTTACTTTCTTTCTGGACAGTTTCGGATATATCCTTGGTAGGATATGTGGAGGCTTCGGAGAACTTTTCCACAGTAGCAATTTCCGAAATTTT
>CAJWIA010000136.1 GCA_913040765.1 uncultured Anaerolineales bacterium
CAATAATAGTATCAAGTAGGTGTATAGAGTCATGAGTTGGTGCTTTCCAATCGTTCCCCATCCAACCTTGTTTTGATGACCCATAAATTGTTGGAAAATCTAGTTGTTCATCTGTTGCATTGAGGTTAAACATTAGCTCGTACACTAGCTCAGCAGCTTGTTCTGGGTTGCAATTTGGTTTATCTACTTTGTTTATTACAACTATAGGTTTAAGTCCCAACCTTAGCGCTTTCTCTAAAACAAAACGTGTTTGTGGCATTGGCCCTTCAAAAGCATCTACTAACAGTAATACTCCGTCAGCCATATTAAGAACACGTTCAACTTCTCCTCCAAAATCTGAGTGTCCGGGAGTATCTATAATATTTATTTTTGTTTCTTTGTATCTTATAGATACGTTCTTTGATAGTATCGTTATGCCTCTTTCCTTTTCGAGATCGTTTGAATCTAGTATTAATTCATGTACTTTCTCATTCTCTCTAAATAAATTTACCTGATGAAGAATTCGGTCAACTAAGGTGGTTTTGCCGTGATCTACATGAGCAATAATTGCAATATTTCTTATGTCCATAATAAAATTCTCTTGTGCGCCAATATTAAATGTTGTACATCATAACACTATGTGGTTGTTATAGGGTATTGTTTGATTGGTGAATTTAAAGTATGTATGCTGTTGTTGCTGATGACACACTGATTGTGTGTCATCCTTTTTGTAGACATTTGTAATTCAAATAGTTCTTGTCAATTATTGACGAACAATTCGGTACTCGTGTAAAACATGCTTATGTTGAGAGAGCGATAATAGCACTTGCCCCCAAGCCTAGCCCCAAAACTTTTGTTGATGTAATGGGTTCGCGATAAACAACGAAGGAAAGTACGACAGATACCACAATCCCCAAACTTATTATTGGGAAGATTACGCTTCCTTGTCCACCTAAACGAAAGGCAACTAATATTGTATAAACTGATATTGCTGCAAGAATTCCTCCCATCGAAGCGAGAATAGTCATTTTATTTGATAGTTCGAATGGATGTCTCTGAACAGTGTGAATAATAATCGCTACGCCACAAAAAACCAGTGTTTCAACTACCATGTAACTAGGGCTGTAAACCTGATTGCGGCCAGCGATTTTCCAGAAAAAAGTTGCTAACCCTCCACAAATTAGTGATACAAAAGCTAGTACAATAGGTGCATTCATGTTATCTCCACTGTTATCTTCAAGCTGAATATTTATATGGTGTTGAGTATAACAAAGTTCAATAGGATTTAGTGAAGCAATATTGGACATACTGCGTAGTGTTGATGGTTATAATTAAAAATCTTACAATGGATAGTTAGGCCGTTCAATGTATTTGGATATTGTGTAGTATTTTATTGTCGTATATAGAGAATGATACGTATATTGAATTGCTATAATTGCCGTTAGTATTATTAATAATTAGCGTATGTATTTTATGTGAATGTATTAACAACGGAAACTATGTAATATGAAGACAAGATGGCAAATATTACTTGGCGTAATTTTGAGTGTAGGCGCGATTCTAATTTTATTTCAGGGACTTGAAATTGATGAATTAGCTTCTGAAATGTCTAAGTTCAATTATTGGTCAATAATACCGTTTGTGATATTGGAGACATTATCTTTATGGGCACGTGGTATGCGATGGAGAGTGTTGTTACAGGAGAAAGTGAGTGGCAATAGATTGTTTTGGATCACTAACATAAGTTACTACTTGAGCAATATATTGCCATTGCGCATAGGCGAACTTGGACGTGTCTATTTGGTTACTAGAAATAGTGACGTAACTGGGATGCAGGCCTTATCTACTGCTGTACTCGAAAGAATGTTAGATGTGGTTACGGTGTTTTTTATGTTATTTTTGGTGCTTCCGTTTATACCTGACCATGGGCTTGTTACGTCGGTGGCGTATCTTATTGTTGGATCGGTGATAGTTCTTATTGTCGGGTTGTTTCTCGTGGCAAGAAATAGAAAAAGTGTGGCGAAGATTGTGACCATCATCACGCGTCGATTGGGCTCCAAATTAGGTGTGTGGATTAACGAGGCTTTTGAAAAGTTTTTTGAAAGTATAGATATAGTCAGAGGTAGACGTTTGGTTTTGGCCTCGCTTTGGTGTATTGTCGTCTGGGTGTTTTCAGTGTTATCCATATATTATTTATTGCTCAATTTTTCTCCGGAGCAAAGCCTATATGGAGGTATATTCGTGACAGCACTACTTGCATTAGGTATTGCGTTACCCTCTGTGCCAGCGAGTGTTGGTTTATGGGAGGCTAGTGCGGTAGCTGCTTTGGCTGTTTTAGGTGTAAATAAGGAGATAGCGCTGGCATTTGCTATAGTGATACATTTGATTGTATTTGTTAAGATGGCTATATTGGGTATGATAGGGCTACATCTTGAAGGAGAAAGCTTGAATGATTTGGTTTTTCATGCAAAACGTCTCATCAAGTCGGTGCGCAATCAAGACTAGTCTGTCTGACTAACAATGATTTTGATATGAATATGCCTAAAAGTGATGGTTTTAGCCA
Source organism: uncultured Anaerolineales bacterium (assembly GCA_913040765.1). GTDB lineage: Bacteria > Chloroflexota > Anaerolineae > Anaerolineales > UBA11657 > UBA11657. The sequence continues at coordinate 2,543 of CAJWIA010000136.1, forward strand.
TAAGGAAATTGTAATTTTACTGAATACTGGAAGAAGACCTCTATGGTTGCGATCAGCCAATCTTGAGGGAGCAATGTTGGTTAAGGCTGATCTTATAGGGGCTAACATGTCTAGGGCTAATCTTAGTGGTGCAGAATTGTCTCAGGCTGATTTGAGTGGTGCTGATCTTAGTCATGCTGATCTATCCAATGCTAATTTAAGCGAAGCAAAGCTTAGTGGTGCCAATCTATCGAATTGTGATATGAATAATGTGAGATTGTTGAATGCAAAATATACTGTGGATACACAATGGCCAAAAGGGTTTGATCCAGATGCGTATGGAGCAGTAATGAGAGACACGCATCCTCATTAGGCTGGTATTGTTACTTGCTTATATTGATTGACTAATTTTAGCTTGTGGCAAATTGTCAGTCACGGTCATTAACAAGTATGCTGGCGAGATAGGATAATTGCCCGGGTTTTACTGTAGGAGTAAGGCGACGGCCTATTTCTTCCATGAGACTGCCGATAAAATGAATATTTTTTGGGAATATTAAGGCAGCTTGTGCACGAAAAAATACTGTGGCGTTTATTAGATTGCCGTCAACACGAAAGTGTATTTCCCGCATACATTTGGCGTCATCATCATTGTTGTGGTTAGCAAAGGAGTTGTTCGGAATAGTTATAACTGCTCGTTTGGAGCGTGGAAAGCTTTGTAATGCATCGACTACGTTGTCTATCTTTTGGGTGATGCCTTCGCGGTAGTTACCCTGTCCGCCTCCTCTTTGGTCAGAAAACACAGATAATTGCTCCGGATTGAGGTCTTTGCCAAGGTTCCACAAAGTATAGGCTGCCAGTACATTCCGTGGGAAAAGCTCAGTTTCAATCAGATAATCTGACATATCTATTGTTCTATGATAGTTGAATTCTATGTTGCCATTAGTAGTTATAGAATCCATCTCTTTCCATACCTCTAAACACGTCAAAGTTTTCATACAAAACCATCCATGATTTGAATTTAGAACTGAAGTCAGAATATATTATATCTGAACGTGATGTATTGTATGACAAAGGGTTGTATTTTTTAAATCAAACTTGTACAGATATTTGTAGTTTTGGAGGATGATTTAGCCTATTACTTTGTGTCTATTGTTGTACACTCATGAGGTTAGCTAAGTATAATATTGTGAAAATACATCTAGATACAGTCGATGTTACTATTGACTGGAAAACTCAAGTATTTGACTGGTGACAATGTGAAAGTGCTAGTTGCTCTAACTTATTATCGGCCACATGTTTCAGGACTTACTATATACGTAGAACGTCTCGCTCGTGCGTTGGTGGAACGTGATCATCAAGTAACTGTTCTTACTTCTCGCTACGATTCGAAATTGGCGTCAAATGAAGTGCTTGACGGTGTGAAAGTAGTGCGGGTACCGGTTGTTATGCGAGTTAGTAAAGGTGTAATTATGCCTACTATCGGGTTTGTGGCAAGTAAGTTGGTGTACTCACATGATGTGCTAAGCATACATTTGCCACAGTTAGATGCCAGTGGGATTGCGTTGAGGGCTCGTATATTGGGGAAGCCGTCAATATTAACTTACCATTCAGATCTGCTATTACCTAGGACGATTTTCAATCGACTGGTAAATTTATTGGTTGATGGTAGCAATCATGTTGCCGCTCGTCTTTCTGATGCTATTTGTGCATACACATCCGACTTTGCCATCAGTTCACCTTTGTTAAGTAGATATCTCTCAAAGGTACACTATATACTACCTCCAGTTACAGTGCCTGATGTGGATGATGAATCAGTGAAACAATGGGCTAAACTTCATGGGGTAATGGGTAATTATCCTATTATAGGAGTAGCCAGTAGACTTGCAGCAGATAAGGGCATCGAGTTTTTGCTTGATGCATTACCTAAACTTCTTGAGGTGTACCCTAACCTAAAAATTGTACATGCTGGTCCAACTAATCAAGTAATTGGGGAGGCTGCGTACTACGAAAAACTAAAACCTATTTTCAAAAAATATTCAAAATATTACACCTTTGTAGGAACTTTAGATAGTGATGATATGGCTC
>CAJWIA010000137.1 GCA_913040765.1 uncultured Anaerolineales bacterium
TATTCCATTAGTTGTGCCAGTAAATATTACTGCATTATATTCATTTCATTTTACTTAGTATTGATCTTTCTAATTGAAATTATAAGTCCATAGAGTCGCTATCTGTCCAATCAATTGAAAATCCAGACTTTGGTATAGGCTTATTGACGCATAGTTGTCATTTTGAGTGACCACTTCAATGGTTGTATATTTGGCATCTTGGTAGCAATTTAGCATATTCACTATAAGAGCTCGGCCTATTCCTTGTCGTTGGTATTCTGGTGATACTGCTAGTCTAGCTATAAATAACACATTGGTATCAATGGTAGCTAACAGATAGCCTATACATGAGTTGTTCATTACTGCTACTGTGGCATATTGGGCTTTATGTAAAGCCAGCTTGAGCATTTGACTTGAACATTGCCACATATCCTTGAATACTACATTGTCTACTGAAGTAATTTCACTCAAATCGTCATATGTAGCTTCTCGAATTTTAGCCAATGATTGTGTGACATTAGGTGTAGATTTGTGCTCACGTCTAAGCGCAACAATTTCACCAGTGGCTGTATAACCCCATGAATTTAGCAATGTTTCAGACCATTTGTTGGTACTTAGTGCGCACACACAGCATATATCTTGTTGCTGTAATATATGTTTGACTCTGTTCCAAAGCACTTTCATAACGTCGATGCTATCTGTAAAATTGTGTGCTGCTAAACGTACCCATGCAAACTGAGTGTTTTCCTTAGATATAGAAAGAACACATACTATATCATCATCATCTATACCGACATGAAATTGGTGCTGGTTCAACAGTTCTTCTATGCTTAGCCATTCTAAATGTTGGTATAAGTAAGTGTTTGAGGCGAGAAATTGTAAGATATCTTGATATTGTGAGGATTGCCCAAGGCGTATTGTTATTCGAGACTGGGACATCAAAATAGACTGATGATCAAGAATCTATAATTAATCGATTACAGACTAGTTCCTCTGTTCCAGAGGAACATAATCACGTTTCATATTACCAGTATAAATTTGTCGTGGACGAGCTATACGTTGGTCTGTATCGTCAATAAGTTCCAGCCATTGAGCAAGCCAGCCCGGTGAACGTCCTAAAGCAAATAAAACTGGAAACATGTCAACCGGGAATCCCATAGCCTGATAGATAATTCCACTGTAAAAGTCTACATTGGGATATAGGCGGCGTGATATGAAGTAGTCATCTTCTAGAGCAATGCGCTCGAGTTCTAGTGCAATATCTAGTAGTGGGTTCCCACCCGTTACCTCAAGAACTTTCTCAGCAACATTTTTAATTATTCGTGCGCGTGGATCATAATTTTTGTATACCCGATGCCCAAATCCCATCAAGCGGAACCTCCCATCTTTTACCTGGTTAATATAACCCGGGATTTTATCCAAATCTCCTATCTCAGTCAGCATTCGGAGCACAGCTTCATTGGCCCCACCATGAAGCGGGCCATAAAGGGCAGCGGCTGCTCCAGCCATAGCACTACAAGGATCTGAATAGCTAGAACCAATATTGCGCATGACTGATGTTGAACAGTTCTGCTCATGATCGGCGTGTAATATGAACAACACATTAAGAGCTTTAGCCAAAGTAGGGTCTACTTGATAATCACTTTGATTCATGTAGTCCATCATGTATAGTAGGTTTTCTGTGTAACCCAGCGAACTGTCTGGGTAGTTATATGGTCTACCAATACGGCGTCGGTAAGCAAAAGCTGCAATAGTGGGGAGCTTGCCCAATAGACGCCATACTTGCTTCTGTCTCGAGGTCTGATTGTGAATATCCTTTGCATCTGGATGCAAGGTAGACATAGCCGCAATAGTGCCAATAAGCATACCCATAGGATGGGCATCGTACCGAAAGGTTTGCATTAGTTTAGCCAAATTTTCGTGAATATACGTATGGTGCATTACTCTTTCTTCCCAATTCTCAAGCATTTCTCTATTGGGTAAGTCCCCGTATATGAGCAGATAAGCGACTTCTAGAAAAGTGCTATGTTCAGCTAATTGCTCTATCGGATATCCACGGTACATGAGTATGCCCTTATCCCCATCAACGAATGTTATCTCGCTATTGCAAGAGGCAGTATTTGTGTATCCAGGGTCGTATGACATCATTCCAAAATCGTCTTTATTCACCTTTATCTGGCGCAAATCTAGTGCGTTTATAGCGTCATTTTCAACTACAATTTCGTAAGTGATATTTGTACGATTATCAGTGATTGTTAGGGTTTCATTTCTCATTTAATTGACTCGCATTTGTGGCATCATATAGTAAATCTGACTAGACTTTTTTGTATCGATTTGGTTTTGTGTAATCAAGTCATCGCTCGGGTAATCCTATCGTGATTATACAATTAACTAAGCGTAGATGACAGACAATCTTAAATATTACATTTGCGTTGTATCATAGAGTATTGTACACTTTGAATTTGATTGGGAGGCATCTAAATGGCATCAAGTGGTCGTGAAAAAGCATTAGAGACAACACTTTCTCAGATACAAAAGCGTTTTGGCGAGGGAGCATTAATGCGAATGGGAGATGCTTCCACCTTGCAAGTGGAATCGATTTCTACAGGTTGTATTTCTTTGGATATTGCCTTGGGAATTGGTGGTATTCCCAGAGGTAGGGTTACTGAAATATATGGACCTGAGGCTTCTGGTAAAACTACTCTTTGTCAACATATAGTTGCTGAGTCCCAAAAAATAGGGGGTGTTTGTGCCTTTATCGACATGGAGCATGCTTTAGATCCTAGTTATGCGGCTAAAGTAGGTGTTGATATTGAGAATATGTATATATCGCAACCTGACACCGGTGAACAAGCATTGGAGATTGCAGATTCACTGGTGCGTTCGGGTGCAATTGATGTAATAGTGGTTGATTCTGTAGCTGCTTTAGTGCCTAGAGCTGAGCTTGAGGGTGATATGGGTGATGCGACTATGGGCAATCAAGCACGTTTGATGAGTCAAGCATTACGAAAACTATCCGGGGCCATCAAGCAGTCAAATACTGCAATGGTGTTTACCAATCAGCTTCGGCAGAAAATAGGAGTCATGTTTGGTAATCCAGAGACCACTACCGGTGGTCAAGCTCTCAAGTATTATGCGAGTGTCCGATTGGATGTACGACGCCTGCAAGCTATCAAAAGCGGTCAGCAAATTATCGGAAATCGTGTTAGAGTACGTGTGACAAAGAACAAAGTTGCACCACCCTTCAGGCAGACAGAATTTGATATTATGTACGATGAAGGAATTAGTAAAGCAGGTGACTTGCTTGACTTAGGGGTTGAACATGAAGTTATTGACAAGCGAGGGGCTTTTTATAGCTTTGGTGATACCAGGTTGGGCCAAGGCCGCGAGAATGCCAAGGTTTATCTAACCGAGAATACGGAGATGGCTATTGATATAGAGAAATCTGTTAGAGAGATTGCTGCTCCTGAAAATGGAGCAAATGATAGTGATAATAATGAAGGTGCAGATAGCAGTAGTGAGTGAGGAAACAAATTTGTGTTAAGTGCGGTTTGGTAGTATGAACCGTACAAAATAAAAAATATACTTATACTGATGCTAGAATTTAATAATTCAGCACGGTCGTGGTTTTACTGAAACTGCTTGTTAGCTAACAGGCGATTTGGAATATGAACTGATACCATATTTAGTTGTGTGGTACAGGTAGAGTTGAATGAAAGGACCGTAGATTAGTGGTATGCACACAAACAATAATTGCAGAACTATCAGCGAATTGTTTTGGTCCTATTATGCATAGATACATCTAATAATATTAGCAGTGTGCTTCTAAGTTACAACTGTTATATTTATTCAACATCGCAGCTAATGTATTAGCAGTTATTATTACCTAAAAACGATTATGTTTGTGTGACGACCGTGGCGTTATTAATAGCCGCGGTTTTTTTGTTGGATTTGCTATGGATACTATAACGGACATTAAGCCTCAGAGACGTGACAAGAATCGAGTAAACGTCTTTCTGGATGGAAAATTTGCTTTTAGCCTAGCCTACAATCAGGCTAAGGTATTAACTGTTGGACAAGGATTATCACAAGTTGTAATGGCGAATCTCTTGGAAAATGATAGCGTGGATAAGGCGTATGAAAAAGCGGTACGGTTTATTGGGTATAGGCCTCGTTCAATTCTTGAAGTTCGTAATCGTTTAATCAAATATGGGATTGAGTTTGAGGTGATTGAAAAAGTGATTAATCGTTTGCAAGAGGAAAATGTGTTAAATGATACCGACTTTGCTTTGTTATGGGTCGAAAACAGACGCACATTCAGGCCGCGTGGGAAACTGCTTTTACGTAAGGAATTGTTAACTAAAGGTATTAACGATAGCGATATTGAAATCGCACTAAGTGAAGTTGAAGAATCAGCTGATGCACGTCAGTTGGTTTATTCTAAGTTGTCTAAATATGATGGATTGTCATTGGACTCTCTTCGTAAAAAGATCTGGTCATTGTTGTCTAGGCGTGGTTTTGATTACAGTGTTGTCAATGATTTGGTTAGGGAGATTGTTCAATCAAAACGAAATGGTGAGGATTAAATAATGAGACCCGATATCATGATAGTTGTGTTGATTACTA
>CAJWIA010000138.1 GCA_913040765.1 uncultured Anaerolineales bacterium
GTAGTGAATGGGAATATATTATAGTCGGCAGTGGTCCGGATGTTGACAATCTGCGGGAGCTTGTTACTGCACTGGGATTATCAGATAATGTCACCATTACAGGTTGGATGGAACCAAATGAGGTAAGAAAAATATTAGATCAAGCCCATGTATTTGTGCATCCATCATTACGCGACGCATATCCAGCAGTTGTGCTAGAAGCAATGGCAGTTGGTTTGCCTGTAATAGGTTCAAATGCATCTGGTTCGGTTCTTGATAGGGTGGTCCATCAAGAAAATGGGCTCGTACATACAGCAGGTGATGTTTCAGAGCTATCAGACCACCTTGAGTGGTCTATGATTAATTTTGAGAAAATAATTGATATGGGCAGCGCAGCGCGTGTGACTGCAGAAACTTGGCCTGTGTCTAAAGCAATTGAGATAATTGATAATGTGGTTAACGGACAATAATATTTAGATGCGTTACGGAATCGATGCTTCAAATTTGGTGTCTGGCGGCGGCACCAACCACTTGATAAATCTTCTTTCACACATGAAGGGTGTAACTGATAACACGATGAGCATTACTGTCTGGGCTAGTGATAATTTGCGTGCAGAAATGCCTAGAACCAAAGGAATAGAAGTGATCACTGTCCCAGACATCAACGGATCATCTCTTAGACGACTATTCTGGCAGATGCGTAAATTACCATATCTAGCCCAGGACGTATGCGATTGTATTCTGGTGCCTGGTGGAATAGCGGGCAATCATTCTATTCCAATGATCTCGATGTCTAGGAATATGCTTCCTTATGAAATGGGTGAAGCTTTTCGATATGGCATCAGCTATATGTTGATTCGTTTATTTTATCTTCGAATTCTGCAGTCGCGCACGTTTCATAATTCATCAGGAGTCATATTTCTTAGTGATTACGCGCGTAATCGAATTATCAGTCAGATTGGTAAACTCCGAGGGAAGACAGCACTTATTCCTCATGGAATAAATTCTAGGTTTTTCTGTGAACCTAAGACACAGCGGAGACTTGAATCGTACTCAATGGATGATCCTTTCCGTTTATTATATGTATCAGTGGTAGATGTTTATAAGCACCAATGGAATGTAGTAGAAGCAGTATCGCAGTTGCGCAAGAAAGGCATTCCTATAGTGCTTGATATTGTAGGTCCAGCTTATGGGCCTGCTCTCAGAAAGCTAACTAAAGCGTTGAATGTTTGGGACCCAGACAGAAGCTTTGTTAGATGTCATGGCAACATAGCGCATACTGAATTACATCATTTATTTCATAAATCAGATGGTTTCATTTTTGCCTCTACTTGTGAAAACTTCCCAAACATATTGCTTGAAGCTATGGCGTCGGGATTGCCTATTGCCTGTTCAAACAGGCGCCCCATGACAGATATTTTAGGTGATAGTTGTGTTTTATTTGACCCTTTACGCCCACAGTCAATTTCTGAGGCGATAAATATGATGGTTATTGACATGACTTTGCGAGATAGGATGTCTAAGAGTGTTTATGAAAAGGCATCTGATTACAGCTGGGAAAAGTGTTCAACGAGAACTTTTAATTTCATTGCTGAATGTGCAATTGTATGATCTTCCAATTAACATTTAGCTTGTGTTCGGTGATACATTGATGACATATTCTATACGAGTAATACTACTTGCTTATAATGAGGCTGACTCGATAGCTCCTGTACTGATTCGTCTGAAGGAAAACCTTACTAATAACCAGAGTAATTTCAGACTGTACGTGGTAAACGATGGAAGCACGGATGATACACTTTCCATTGTGGAGAAACTTTCCGACGAAATACCGCTGACATTGCTGAATCACGTGACGAACATGGGAGTGGCACGGGCATTTGATACAGGTTTGCGTGAAGCTACTAGAGATTCGGAGAATGATGATGTGATAATCACAATGGAAGCAGATGGAACCAGCGTGCCTGAATTGGTGTCTGTGATGTCTGAAAAGATCAGTCATGGTTATGACATAGTATGTGCTTCACGGTATTGCGAAGGGGGCGGTTTACCTAATTTCCCATGGCAGCGACGCTTCTTTAGTGTTAATGCAAACCGTTTGCTTAGATTGCTTTTTCCTATAAATGGAGTTAGTGACTATACCCTCTTTTTTAGAGCTTATAGGGCAGCTTTGTTGAAAAAAGCTTTTCAAAATTATGGTGAGGATTTCATTGCGTCCACTGGTTTTGTCAGTAATGCAGAAATACTCATTAAGCTAAGAAACTTCAGCCCTAAAGTGACAGAGTGTCCTATGATATATGACTATTCAGTAAAGCAATCATCTAGCAAAATGCGGGTTTGGACTAATACCGCCGAGTATTTACGAACAATATGGAAAATAATATTTTGATCAACTTATGTATTCAATAAACAAATATATTCGTTTCTTACCTTTCTATTTGTTTGCGGCGCTAGTCGGTTTCCATTTTTTGACATTACTTGAATATCCAGCACCCACGTGTGATGAGGCATTTTATGGGCGTACGGCAATCAAATATTATGATGCTGTAACGACTGGGACTACCTGGCCACCGTTAGATGCTCACTTTTATTTGTTTCATGGTAGATGGTACTGGATGATTCTTGGTGTGGTTTTTTCCATATTTGGAAACACTCTAGTTGCAGCTAGGATTGTATCGCTTTTTGGTTTAGTACTGTTAGTCGTTGCTACATTTCTCATTGGTGATTTGTATGTTAATAGGAAAACCGGATTGTGGGCAGCTTTGTTAGTGGGTACGGCTTCGTTAACGACATATACAGGACATTTGGCTAGACCTGATATTCTAGCAGTGGCGATTGGTACTATGTCAGTAGTTTGGGTTAAATACACATTGGATAATCCACACAGGTGGCGTTTTTTTATCCTAGGTTTGCTTCTTATACTGCAATTAGACTTTCATGTCATCAATATACACTTGATTTTACCTATATTTTTGATGATTGTATGGCAAGCGCTTAATGAAGATACTCAAAACAATTGGTGGACATACCTAAGTGTAACCGTATTGGGGATGTTAGCTTCTACAGCAATCGTACTAATTGTGCGTTACGGTACTGATATTACTTTATTGTTAAGCAGCATTAATCCTGATGATACATTGTTATTGGAGATTGTTAAAGGATCTAGACTAGCACCTGTTGAAAACAATTGGTTGAACCTAGGATTGGTTGCTAAATTTGTACAATTCTGGTGGAATAACTTTGGATGGATAATTCCTCTTGTTGCTGTACCACAGGCATTACTTTTCTTATTGGGCTTAACAAGTGCATATATAAGCGGTAGTGTCGAATTAAAGAGGATTGGAGGTCTAGTGCTTGTGTCTAGTTTCACATTTATGCTCATCAATAGTGATCATGCGTGGGTGAGTTATTCTTTGTTGTGGATACCTTATTACTTTGTTTTAGGAGTGGCTGCAGTCAGAAGGATTTGTCTTAGGACTAATTGGAATATGCTTAACAGGCACTGTAGTAATATCATTTTATCGCTGTATGTAGTGTTAAATGTCACAGGCGATGTGTATTTGGTTAGTGGCAATAATGCCGGTGGAGGTGATTCATACCAATTGGAAGCTCAGCAGATATTGTCTCAAATTCCTGCAGAATCTAGGGTTTTGACTAAGGCATATTGGTGGTATGCAATGCAGAACAAGATTATTTACGTAGATGAACATTTAGTGGCTCCACAAGGAAGTCTTTCCTGGTGGGTTGGTGTGCCGGATATGGAGTCTGTTAGTGGATTGGAAGGAGATAGTCTGTCTCAAGTGAAAAAGCAGTTCGTTGAAGACTTGCAGCCTGATTTTGTTGTAGTGGATGGGGTGTTGGGTTGCAACATGGTTCCTGATGCGCAGTATGCTGATTTCATGAAGGTGCTCAAATCAAATTGCAAGTTGCATGATCAGATAGATTCAAAAATATATAAGCAACAATTGGTGTATAAGTGTGCGAGTTGAGATAGTGGTTGTATAGTCATGCGACGTCACCCTAACATAGTTGTTTCGTCCGCTGGAGTGTTTCATGCTTACCATCTCGCTCGGGGAGTACAAGCGGCTGGATATTTGCAAAGATTCATCACATCAGTGTTTAACAAATATGAATCAGGTATAGATAAAAGTAAAATCACACAAATTCAGCTTGCTACTGTGTGTGCCGCTCTTATACGGGTATTTCCTGGGACTACTGGTCGGTTGGCGTCCTACCTAATTGGTGATGATATTTACGACAGACTGGCTGCCAATTATGTGAAAGAAGCAGATATCGTACATGTTTTCAATAATCAAGGTTTACAGTGTCTCAGGGTTGCCAAAAGTAATAGAGCGATTACTGTTGTTAGTCGGTCATCAGCTCATCCTAATGTTCAAGCTGCAATATTGTCTTTAGATGTAAAAGAAAACAAGCTTAGCAGGAAAATCAATAGGTTGTTAATAGCAAGACATTTAGCAGAATACGAACTTGACGACTACATTTTTGTGCCATCGCAGTTTGTCTGGAACACAATGCTTCAAGAGGGTGTTCCAGAGTATAAACTACGGCGTGTACATCTTGGTTTTGACCCTGGTCGATTTTATCCTGGAGATAA
>CAJWIA010000139.1 GCA_913040765.1 uncultured Anaerolineales bacterium
TCTAGCTGGATAGAACAAAAAAATAATCGTTCACAAAAAATATTGGAGTAGTCATGATGGCTAAAAAAATAATTTTGGACTGTGATCCAGGTAATGATGACGCTTTGGGAATTATTGTTGCTTTGGGAAGCGATAGCCTGTCACTGCAAGCAGTTACTACTGGTGCAGGACATTTGGCAAATGATAGAACCTTTAAGAATGCTTGTATAACAATTGCTCAGATTGGAGAATTTAACATTCCTGTATCTAAAGGCGCAGAAAATCCATTGGTTAGAGATAGATTGATAGCTAAAGTTTTGGATTTGAACTCAGGTCTTGATCCAGACCGTAATGATTTGAATTCAATTAAACCAGACAGTAGAAATTCAGTTCAATTATTGTATGATACTATTATTGATAACCCTGGGATTACAATTGTTACAACTGGCCCTCTAACTAATTTGGCAATTTTATTTAACTTATATCCAAGTTTGGACAACAGCATAGAAAGAATCTTTTCTTTAGCAGGTTCTATAGGGCTTGGCAATAAAACGGCATCTTCCGAATGGAATATTTTGTGTGATCCTGAAGCGGCTTCTGTAGTGTTCAATTCTGGAGTGCCGATAACCCTTATACCAATAGATACATCTTTGAATGTTGGGATAAGCGATGCACTAATAAAAGATGTGCAAAAAATATCCTCACCGATTTCAATGTTTGTTGTTGAACTTTTGAAATCTTTAGTTTCAACATTTAAACCATCGACATTAGGACCAAAATTGATGCCTCTCAATGATCCTATTGCAGCACTAGTTGCAGCTGAACCTGATCTAGTAACAACAGAAAAAGCTAGGGTAGATGTGGAATTGTCAGGAAATCATACTTATGGAAGAACAGTTGTAGATTTTTTGTTTAGGGATGGGAAAGAGGCAAATGTTGATGTTGCCATTTCAATAAATATCAAAGAGTTAGAGAATGCCTTTTTAAACTCAATAACAAACTTAGATAATTAGGGGTAAAAATGACAAAAAAAGGAAATATTCTAATAGCAGGTGAATCATGGACTGTTCACTCTATACACCAGAAGGGTTTTGATAGTTTTACCACAACTGAGTATGCTGAAGGTGTTCAGTGGCTCCGAGATGCATTGGATCTTGCTGGATATGATATTACCTATCAGCCTGCACATGTTGCGGCAACTGACTTTCCCTGTCAATTAGATGAAATAAATAAATATGATTGCGTAATATTGAGTGATATTGGTACTAATACTTTACTGCTCCACCCAGAAACGTTTAGCGCATCACGTGCTCTTCCAAATCGTTTAGAATTGATTGAAGAGTATGTGATGAATGGCGGAGGATTAGTTATGATAGGAGGATATCTAACTTTTCAAGGCATTGATGCAAAGGCTAGATATCAGGGAACTGCAGTAGAGGCCGTGCTGCCGGTTGTACTTGAATCTGGTGATGATAGGTCTGAACAACCTCAAGGTATAAAACCTTTGGTTAGTGAAGAAAATCATCCTATTGTAAGTGGTGTTGGAGCTGATTGGCCAATCCTGTTAGGATATAATCGAGTGGCACCGAAGACAGATAGCACAGTAATCGTCCAAGTGGGTGAAGACCCACTGATTGTTGCGGGATCAATTGGTAAAGGTAGGTCTGTGGCTTTTACTTCAGACTGTGGTCCACACTGGGCTCCTCCAGCTTTTGTGGAGTGGTCAGGCTATGCAAAATTGTGGCAACAAATTGTCGGTTGGGCATCAGGTAAATAAGATGGCTACTTTGAATGTGATGCAGTGGGGTGCGCAGGATAGCACCAAGACTATAGTGGGTCTACATGGCATTACTGCCAATGCGGGGGCTATGACCGAGCCGGCAAGAATGTTAGCAGAGCGCGGATGGCAATTTACTGCACCTGATATGCGCGGACATGGTGAAAGTACTAGGGCTAATGGAGATTTCTCGTTTGATAGTCTACTCGAGGATTTTGCTGAAAACATACCTCTTGAGCCTGATCTCCTAATAGGACATTCATTTGGTGGAACCCTTGCTCAGCTCGGTGTCCTTAAGGGCATTTTTAATCCTAAAACTTTGTTGTTGGAAGATCCAGTGTCATACTTTCCCAACCAAAATATACCTATGGAAATGCTGGCATGGGATGAAGAAAATTTACCACATGATATAGAAGGTCTAATCGAGCTCAACCCCAAATGGTCGCGACGAGATGCAACCTGGAAGCTTTTGTCACTTGAACAGGTGGATTTTGACGATGCACGTGCAGCTTTTGCAGGAAATGCTCCTTGGGATCTCCGGAGTGATGTATCTGAACTTGTAGCAAAAGTACCCACTGTTTGGGTTTTGCCAGAAGAGAGTCGTTTTGTTTCCATTGAGGACAAGGCAAATCTTCGCAAAGAAGCAGGTGGTCGTGCGGTCAATGTGGTTCCAAATGTAGGTCATAGTGTGCATCGAGATGATACAGAGGCGTTTGTTGAAATAGTTGAGCAACTTGCAAATGATACTTGGTTCAACTAATGATTAAAACCGACAAATTTGCGTTCCAATATGGTGGCCATGTTCCTATAGCAAGCGTAGGGTTAGGCGAGCCTTTTGAGATTTATACAGAAGATGCTTTTTGTGGTCAAATTACTTCCAAAGATGATAAACCTCGTAAGCTAGCACCGTTTCCGAAAATAAATCCTCTTACTGGTCCTATTGCTGTAGATGATGTACGTGCAGGCGATATTATTGCTATTCATATCATAGCAATGGACTCTATGCGCGATTGGGGTGTTGCTACTATATCGCCAAATTTCGGATTATTGTCTAGTAGTCCGTTGTCGCCTAATCTTCAGCCTGATCAGGATGAACATGTATGGATATGGGAATTTAGTACTGATCGACAGTCATTGGTTACCAAATCTAGCAACGGTGTTTTGCTTAGGGTACCATATCAACCGTTTCACGGTACGATAGGAGTTGCTCCTGCTCATGGAGAAATTCGGCTGGGTCTAGTTGCTGGAGAGTTTGGAGGCAATTTAGATATAACTGACATTGGGCCTGGGTCTACATTATATCTTCGTTCGAATGTAGATGGAGGGTACCTGTATGTTGGTGATGGTCATTATTCACAGGGTGATGGTGAAATTACTGGTACTGCTATAGAAGGATCATTTAATAGCACTTTGGTCGTTGACCAATTTTCATCGCAAGACGAGATACTCTGGCCTAGGTTTGAGAACAACACTCATATTGGTGTTATAGGCTGTGCGCGTCCATTGGATGATGCAGTTCGCATAGCAGCCACTGAACTAGTATATTGGGTTGCAAGTATTGCCACTCTAGAATTGCCAGATGCGCATCAATTAGTGAGTCAAACTTGTAAGATCCGAATCGGTGGTATGGTCGGCACTACTTTTAATGTGCTTTGTGTTATTCCAAAGAATGTGTTGAGTTCAGAAGTTTGTATTTTCGATAATATTCACGGAACACTTGCTTCTAAGTCTTTATAAGATACTGAAGTAAAATTACTATTTAGTAATTGTAGGTAAGCATCTTGCTTATGCGATTTACGGTCTATATTTTGTTCCTATGAAATCAATTTGGAAATTTGACCCTTCATTTTGTGTGTAGCTTTACCCCTATGACCTACTCGATTCTTGGTGTCCGTATCCATTTCAGCCATAGTACAACTCTGATGTGGTACATAGAAAATCGGGTCATATCCAAAACCTTTTGTACCTCTATCGCTCATAGTGATTAGGCCCTGACAGACTCCATTAGCGACTGTAATATCAGTGCCATATGGGTTAGCTAATGCTAATGTACATCTGAAATATGCTTTTCTATTTGTCCAAGATATAGAATATAATTCTTTCAACAATAGTTCGCGTTGTTGTTTGCTACTTATATCATTTCCACCATATCTAGAACTATATACTCCAGGACGTCCATTTAGAGCCTCGATAGCTAGACCAGAATCGTCTGCTAAAGTATACATTCTCGTAAGTCGAGCATACTCTCTTGCTTTGAGAGTGGCATTCTCTTGAATAGTTGTTCCAGTCTCTTCTACAATGGTATCTATTTCCAAGTCTCTAAGTGTCATCCATGTTATAGGTAAACTTGACATTAATTTCAACAGTTCAATAGATTTATGATTATTATGTGTTGCAATTACTATTTTTAACATTTTCTATAGTCACACAAAATATCCTATATAGGACACTTTGCCTTAGCTATTACGCTGTATATATGGGTAAAAATTGATGAAGGTGTTGACTTGAATAATTGGTCATGTTATACTTGGGACTGGGTATCCTCGGGCCTAGTAATTTTGCAGGATCATGAAAGAGTTGAATAATAGCGGGTAAGTTTTGACAAGCAATTGCTCGGATATACTTAGGCTTAAAGTTGGCCATATTCTTAACAAACCTGTTGGTTTTGTTAGCGACGTGCAGATTAAGGGGAAAGAATTTCATATTGCTTCTGATTTGTTCGTCGATAGTTTGTTTGGGAGCATTAGCTTGACTAGGGTTCCTCTTGGCATTTTAGTGGCAGGTGATGTTGAAGCAACGAGTTCTACAGAAT
>CAJWIA010000140.1 GCA_913040765.1 uncultured Anaerolineales bacterium
CATCAAAAAGTTGTTGTAAACCTTTGTATTCACTTCCATGTTCATTCTTGATAGCCCAACCATAATCATTGTGCATATCGAAGATAAGGCATGATGCTTTACTGGATTTAATTATTCCTGATAAAAGTGTGCGTGTTATGAATGATTTGCCAGTGCCACTTTTCCCAAATACGCCAGACGAACGTTCTACGAATCTATCAAGATTAACGTTGATAGGAACTTGATCCATTTCTATTGGATTGCCGATGTAGAAATGGTCGCTATCTTCTTTTCCAAAAACTTGTGCCACATCTTCTTCATTTGCTTGCGCAACTATTGAAAAATGTGCAGGAATAGTTTTGACTGGCTTTGGTACCTTAGAGCCGCGTTCTAGCACAAGCATAGGTGCTACATTAGCTTTTCCATATGCTAGTGTGCTGCGATATATCTCGGCCATATCTGCTGTTTCAGGAGGATTAGATTCTATAGATGGGTTAGTATGCTCCAGTGAAACATCGGTTACTATGCAAAAAAAGCGGCGTTCAGTTAAACCTCGCACAACCACGTATCGTCCTACAGCTAGCTGCTCAATCATACTGCCTGGTAGTTCGCCAGCGTCTAATTTTACAATGAGGCCCTTAGATAATGAACCCCCGACTATAGTACCGACTCGTATACCTGGAGCGATTGCATTATCTTGATTTTCAGAAAAATCGTTTTCAAAGTCTAGTTCTATGGTCATGTTTTCACCTGTATACGACGCAGTATTGAGTCAAGTTTGGAAAGGTCATCCGAAAGCAGTCTTGCTAGCTCTTTTCCAGACTGCAGCAGAAAAAGAGCTCGATCTTCAATAGGCCTTGCTTTTGATGCACGTTGTAAGGCTGCTCCAATTAGCTCTTCCACAGGTGTTTCCTTTGAGTTGAGTATTAGTGCGAGGTAATCTGGTCGGTCTGTAAAAGTTATCATATCATTGTGTGAGCAGTGCTTAATATAATCTAGAGTGACTGGTGGTTGTGGTGGTAGTCCTTGCATCATACCGTTTTCAGACGAATATCCGACTGATAGTACACTAACCTCTATTGGAATTTGCCTGTTTCTACGTTGATCTTGGATATAAGCTTCGGGTAAATCTGGAGCGGCTATAAGCTGTCGTACGAACAAATCATCCTCTATAACGATATTATGTATTATTCCGATGATTTCAGTCAACCCCTGTTGTGCAGGTGCTTTGACGAAATCCCCAAATAGTGGCACTTCCGGCTCTGGTAGCAAGCATCCGAATGTAAATCCTGTTGTGTCACTACGTAACATTCTACCAATTGGTATTGATGAATTTGTTTTTACTTCAGAATTGATATCACTCATTGCCCATACCTCCGTTTAGCACTGTTAGTCCATTGTTTTCCTTGTGCTTTTCTAGATATAACAGCAGAGAGTCCGCTGCGACGCATGCTGCCACCAACCATCTCATCAAGGTGTCCACGTTCTGTCCAGGATACTACAGCAAGTTCGTGTGACCGGATAAGTACATATGGATATCCATTTCCAAAACGAGCCTGCTCTACTATACCTGAATGTGTTAATGAGAGTTGTTCAGGTTGATTAGCTACCCATTCTGGAATTTCTACTCTCAATATTACAGATTGATCTCTGGTGCCAGCATTAACGTAGTAAAACATTATTTTTTGACCCATTGGCATATATCTCTCGAGATTTTGTGGAGATGCATTTACAAAAATAGCACTTCTTTCTCCCGGCTGCAGTGTACCAAATAGCATTCGGTCGGTTAGTTGCGAGTAATTACCAAGTGAGCGTAATTCGTCAGTGTTGAACATGTCATTTTCCATATCATATAACCTGAGTAAGCGTAGCACATTAGCAGCTCGTGGTCTGTCTATTACTCCCGCAATACAAGCGTTTGTGGACTCTATCTCACCCAATGTTTCCAGGTATTCTCCCAAAATCTCCTCCGATTGTCTGTGTTCCGCGGTCTGTAATCCTAGATAAAGTAGCAATCCATTGTCTAACATTAGTAACGTAGGTGCTGTCTTGATTTCTCTTTCAGCAATCTGTGCTAATTCGCGTAATTCTGCAATGTCACGCCGCGCATTCACTAAAGAACTTGGGATTAGAACTTCATTAGGGTATAGATCATGATCTTCGTAGAACAAACTAGGATAAGATGAACATATTGGCGCTTCGTCTAAGCCGTGACGAAATATAATGCTCCCTGTGTTGATAAGATAATAAATTGCTATACCATGTCGGTCGGGATAGACTTGTGATCCATCTGCAGCCGCAACATTCGCTCGGTCTGGGTGTTTCGGACATGGAAAAACCTCATGCACTGGTTCAGAAGTAGGGATAGCTCCAGTCCAGTTCATCGACAGCGCTCTTTCTATTTTTTTCTCAAGTACTGGATCGTTGTTAGTAATCTTCTCTAGAGTTGCACGAGCCTTTGGAAGTCGAGCTTCTATTTCTGCAGAACGAGATGCTACAGTAGCTCCCATCTTATTAACTTGTTCCGACAGTTTGTTCAGTTCAAGCCCCATTTCTATGTCATCCTATGTATTTGGTCGCAGCTAGACCGCACTAAAGTTAACTGACAATTATGTCAATGATTTTAATTTACTACTGCTAATGTTAATGCTATTTCTTAATACTAGAGTGTCCAAATATACCAAGAACAATATACTCAATCGATTATAGCATGCAGGGTTATGCTCGCTAATTATAGCGCTGGATTTATTGGTAAATTACAATGAAATAACAGTCCCTAGACCTAATCGTTTTGCTTCTTGTACTGCAAGCTGAGCAGCAGCTACATCTTGGACTGCCACTCCGCATGATTTAAAATAAGTGATTTGATTTCTGTTTGTACGACCTAATAGTGTATTGGATATGATTGCACCCAATTCAGCATGGATGTGATCTTTTTTCACTATATTGGCCTCAATAGGAATAATCAGGTCGCCAGCTTCTTCTAAAACGCTTTTCCGTGAGTCTACTACCACTAAGGATTTACTAATAGTTACAGGATCTACCTCTTGCATTTTTGGTGTGAAAGAGCCTATTGCATTAACATGCGTACCTTTCTTTATATAATTACCGTCGAAGACAGGCGTGTTGGAAGTGGTTGCTGTACATATGATGTCCGCATCTTGTATAGCTTCCATGGAGGACGTGACAACACATAAATCATCAGGAATAGGCTCCCTTCCACTCATTTCAGACGCAAAAATTTCAGCGTGTTCAGTGTTTGGACTATATACCCATGCTTTTTCAATTTTACGAACTGTACATACTGCCTCAAGTTGAGTTCGAGCTTGAACACCGCTACCAATTATGGCTACACTTTTTGCATCATTTCGTGCTAATACATCAGTGGCTGCTCCACTAGCAGCACCGGTACGGATAGCAGTTATAGACCCACCTTCTAATAGAGCCAATGGCTTTCCTGTAGATACATCTAAAACAATGATCATAGCGTGTATAAGAGGCAATGCTAGATGATGATTATTGTCAAATACCGAAACGATTTTTATTGCCAAATCGCTATCTGTAATAGCGGGCATTAACAATACTGTTCCATTAGATTTATCAGCACTAATCTTGCTGCGTAGTGGTGCTTGTGAGTTGTCCATGCTGAAGTCCCTAAACGCGGTTTTCATCACGTCAATAGCAATTTTCATGCGTATGGCTTGACGCACTTCAGCAGCTGTCAGGACTAGAATTTTCATGTAAGAAGCGGGTAGAGTTTTTGGCGTTAATTCGTGTCAAAATCTCCACGAGCCGTTCGGATGGCGGCTACGTGCACTCGCGGATCGATCCAGTTTTCACAAAATTGGTGTCGGTACGCGTACGCGATTAGGCCATTTTCAGTGATGACAAACTCTGCCGGTAGAAGCCATGCGTTGTCGACGAGAGGCATCCCTGATGCTTTTCGCTCCTTTGCAAGGCTCTGCCCAGCATCGAGATCGCGCTTGAGGTATTCATCTGGCGCGTCAAACAGTACCTCTATTGGTCCACAATCTGTGATGTCAAATGCTCGGTATACCTCTTCGTTCGCGTCTACTAGCACGACAACATCATCGGGAATTAAGTTCGCCTGGAGATACGTTTGGGCGCGCTCTGGTTCACCTTGACAAATCATGATCACTTTGGCTTTCAGCGGTCTGTATAGATTCATTTCTTTGATGAGGCGTGCGGCTCTTTCGCGACCGCAACCACATCCGAAGTGCCGCCAAAATATCACGAGAGCTGGTCCATTAGCCCAGTAACGATCCAACGTGACCGTTTGGTCGGTCCGCGCGTCGATAAGTTTTGGTGAAGGCGCAACGTCGCCCGCCTGAAGCGGCACCGAAGTCCACCGAGTCTGAACAGGCCCATCTCGATAGGTCTCAAACCAGCGATCGCACGCCGCGTCGGTCTGAGGAGAGTCCGGCTGTTGCGGCCGAGCAGCTTCTGCATTCATGATTCCCTCCCGCCCAATTTGAGTTCAGCCCCGC
>CAJWIA010000141.1 GCA_913040765.1 uncultured Anaerolineales bacterium
TAGGACTTTCTTTTTACCCCGAATATAACGAAGCTTTGTGGGGTGGAGTTAAAGGACCACTTAGAAGTATATTCGCCATATCAATACTACCTGCAGTAGTTGGTTACCTAACATTCTGTTACGTGACTATGTTCAAGAATGGCGCCGAAGCAATCAACAGAAACTCGGTCATAGGCCAACACCCTGTTTCAGTTCTATCTGCAATATTCCTAGCATCTGCAGCGGGCTGGATGCCTACGTTGATTGCATATATACATACTAGTGAAAGTTACTGGTGGGTCATAAGTGTGTCATCGTTGTGGATTACTGCACTTTCTCTTCTTACCTTGACAATAATTGCTGCTACTACATCGACATCTGAGATATCACAAGCAAGCAAGAATGCTGCCGTAATAGGGATAGCCTACACAACATTCCACTGCCTAGTAATTGATGCTATAGTCTGGGTGTCTATGTACCAATGATTGTTAGGGTAACTCACTAAACTTCCTTATATGTTAGCATCGATCATATATGTACAATCATTTCATAGAATTATGAAAACCAACCCAAACTTTACTCTACATCATAAACCCGCCATCATTTAACTCAAAAAACCAAAAAATGCAACTCAACATAAATGACAAACTCTACAATATTGATCGAGTAGACAGTAACCGAAAACTTCTGTGGATACTTAGAGATCAACTGGGGTTAATAGGAACGCGCTATGGTTGTGGTGCTGGCTTCTGTGGTGCTTGTACTGTACATATTAATGGGCAACCTACTCGCAGCTGTATAACTCCAGTAAGCGCTATAGCCCCAGATGTGAGGATTCGTACGGTAGAAGGACTAGCAGAAAACGGTAGTTTACATCCTGTACAACAAGCATTTATTGAATTACAAGTCCCGCAATGTGGGTGGTGTATGTCTGGCCAGATGATGTCAGCTACAGCACTACTTGAACAATCCCCTAATCCTTCTCGAGAAGATATTAGAGCTGCTATGAAAAACAACTACTGTAGGTGTGGTTGTTACCACAGAATCGCTCTAGCAGTTGAACGAGCAGCCAAGTTGATGCCATGACTAAGACCTGGAGACTGACACGGCGCAAGTTTCTTATCGGACTCGGAACCTTAACTGGTGGAGTAGCAGTCGGTCTTCCACTTGGGTTGCCATACTTAAGACGACAAGCCTTCAGATTTCTGTCACAGGGAGGACCACCCTCTGGCAACATTGATGGAGAACCTCAGTTGTGGTTTGAATTTACAGACCAGAATTTACTTAACATAAATGTCACCAAAGTGGAAATGGGACAAGGAGCCCACACTGCTTTAGGGCAACTAGCAGCGGAAGAATTAGAAGTCCCCTGGGAAAATGTACGTGTCTTTCAAGCCGGTACACTTTTGGGACCAATAGATAGTTTTGGTACTGGTGGCAGTTCAAGTGTAAGTGGACTCTTCACACCTTTAAGACAA
This sequence comes from uncultured Anaerolineales bacterium, assembly GCA_913040765.1. Taxonomy (GTDB): domain Bacteria; phylum Chloroflexota; class Anaerolineae; order Anaerolineales; family UBA11657; genus UBA11657. The sequence continues at coordinate 1,458 of CAJWIA010000141.1, forward strand.
CTAGCTGCAAATTATCGATTTATGCTCACACAAGCCGCTGAAGAACATCTAAATAATACAGTCACCCTAAACAAAGGTGTATTTGTAGACCCAGACGGCAATGAGATTACCCTTAGTGCCGCATCTCGCTTAGAACGAGAGTGGGTAGCACCTGAAACGGATGCTCCACTAAAATCTATAAATGACTTCAAATTGATAGGGAAATCAGTACCTCGAGTCGACATAGTGTCTAAACTAACTGCACAACCAATGTACAGTTATGACATGACATCGGCCAACAATACAACATATTATGGTGTAGTAGCCAGACCACCAGTAGTTGGTGCTCAAATGCAAGACGTAGATGCGAATAAAGCAAAAAGTCTTGAAAGGATCATATCAATTGTTTTACAGGATAATTTCGTGGGTGTTGTAGCCGAAGATCGTGAAACCGCTATAGACGCTATCAGAGCAATCAACATAAATTGGAAATTACCAAGACTCATAGAAAATACCGATATTGACCTACTACTAGATCCGGACTCTAATAATGCGGTTGAACTAAAACGTGTTGGCGATTCTTCATCCGCACTAGAAGGCTCTAATACAATTAGTGCTGAATACAGTACACCTCTAGCTGCAACGGCACCTTTGGAACCCCAATCATCTTTAGCTGAGTTAGGTGATGATGGAATCATGTACGTTCGTACTCCAACACAATTTCCTAATCAAACTACTTCAGCAGTAGCTGAAGCTATAGGATTCGATGAAGACAAAGTAGATGTTACTCCCACTTATCTTGGTGGCGGTTTTGGAAGGCGCCAAAGAGCTGAAAGTGCCGTCGAAGCCGCAATTCTTGCAATAGAAAGTGGTCTTCCCGTACATATTGGCTGGACTCGTTCAGATGAATTCTTGTTTGACCGCTTTAGGCCTCCAACCAAGCATAAACTAAGAGGTATTTTGAATACCCAAGGCACAATAGAAGCATTAGAACACAGACAATCCAGTGGAGATGTTTTGTTCTCAGAATTACCTGAAATTGCCGGCTCAATAGCTGGTTCTGATTTCGGTGCTACCAGAGGTATCGATGTCACATACAATATCCCTAATCTAAAACTATATGCCCACCGCGCAAAACTACCAATAGCCACATCTGCCTGGCGCGGTCTTGGGCTACTGGCTAACACATTTGCAAACGAAAGCTTTGTCGATGAATTAGCATTTCATGCCAACCAAGACCCTTTGCAATTCCGATTAGATCATTTAAATGGTGAAACAGGATCACTAGTGAGAAACGCACTGTTACATGTAGCCAAAATGTCCAAATGGGAAGAATTACAACAATCCACTAAAGAAGGCTCAGGTATGGGAATTGCTTGCTGTGTAGATTACGGTACCATTGTTGCTCAAGTTGTCCAGGTTGAAATAAATAAAGATACTATATCAGTACCAAGAGTATGGTCTGTTATGGATTCAGGGCTAGTTGTTAATCCAAATGGAGCCAAAAATCAAGTAGAAGGTAATATCATTTGGGGACTTGGATCAGCCCTTAAAGAGGAAATAACATTCAAGAAGGGAATACCATCCGCCAAAAACTTTGGTGACTATCAATTGCTTAGAATTGACGAAAGTCCAGAGATCTTCGTAGACTTATTACCTAGCGATCGCCCACCCCAGGGTGTAGGCGAACCAGCTATTGGACCAATTCCTGCCGCCCTAGCAAACGCAATTTTTGCAGCTACGGGTAAAAGAATTCGCAAACTACCGTTGACAATATGACTTCATCTAGCAGACCTACTAATAACAATGTAAGTAGTGTCGTAATAAATGGAACTATATTATCAGCTATCCTGACTGCAATCATTGCGGTAACAGCTGTCCGCCTTACTGGCTTTGAGATTGTGGGAAACACAGTTGCATTCGCCTATCCATGGCGACTAGTCGATCCTAGCGTCATATCACAGTTGACTGCTTGGACAGGATACGTGCTGCACAACATTTTTGTCTGGGCTATCATATATATAGTGCGCAGGAACAAACCAAAATTTCGTCCTGAACTCCGCTGGTATAACTGGGCTTTACTAATTGGCAATCTGATATTCGTTGGGTTACATATTTTGCAGACCCAGGTATATTACGATGGCCTAGCTCAAGATGTCCCTGAAATCACAGCTTTAGGTTCAGTAGCACTTATGCTAATGATAGTGCTAGCATTGGAAGCACCACGCAGAGGACTATTCTTTGGTAAAAAAATACGCTTTGATCGTCGATTTATCAAGTTGATTAGAGAGTACCATGGTTACCTATTTTCATGGGCAATTATCTATACCTTCTGGTATCACCCTACCGAAGGAACGATAGGGCATCTTGCCGGTTTCTTCTATATGTTTATGTTGTTTGGTCAGTCAATCCTGATCTTTAACCGTGCACATGTGAACCGATGGTGGACTCTAACATTAGAGATATTAGTAATACCGCATGGAGTGCTCGTGGCAATAAATCAAGCTGGAAGCGCCTGGAGAATGTTTGGGTTTGGATTCGGAGCAGTTTTTATCATGACCCAAATGTATGGTCTAGGACTAAGCGCGCGAATGCGCACTCTTATTACATCAGGATATATACTGGCTTTGTTGGTTTCCTACGGCTCTGCTGAACGGATCGGGACAATCCATGAAATTATACGCATTCCCATACTTGATTACCTGGTAGTGGCAATTCTGTATTTCATCTGGCTCGGTATTGCCAAAATAATCAGTCTCCTGAGTCTCAAGCCAGCATAAGCATATTCGATTTGAAGTAAAGCTCTTAAGGCAAGATGGCCATTTGTTGTTCAATAGGCTGGTCTAGGAAGGCATCAAATTCGTCGTAGAATTCATCCATGGTCAAACCAAATACATCCCTGAAAGTTGCTTCCCAACCATCATACGACAATCGAGGAAAGTAATCAAACAAAAACTCATCAACACCGGATCGATTTACTAGCCACGCTGCAGCCCATGTACCAGTTTCATAGTAAAGTTGCCCGCCACAATCACAGAGTTC
>CAJWIA010000142.1 GCA_913040765.1 uncultured Anaerolineales bacterium
TTAACAGCTATCACTAATTTGAACCATAACCTAGCGAGATAACAGCACAATCGAGCCTACTCCTAGGCCCAAGCCAAGAAGTCTGGTCGCTGTAAGTGGCTCCTGATAGACCATTGCAGATAGTGATACCGACACAATCACTCCTAAACCAACGATCGGGAAAACAACGCTACCAGCACCACCGTTATTCAACGCATAAAACATGCAGGCGTAACCTATCGAACCAAATAGCCCAACCAAACCCCCAACTCCAATCATTCGTGGAGTAACAATAAAGGCCTGTTTCTGATTCATATGTATGATTAGCGCCATCAAAATGTAACACACATTAATGATCATCAGAAACGGCGGGAAGTACAAACCATCAGTAACAGCCACTTTGTTCATAAAGCTACTGAGACCCATACATATTAATGATATTACTGCTAAAGTAACCGGAATATTCATATTGTCTCCGTAGATATTCAAAATATACAATATATATTTGAGCAACATTAAGGAAGTATGTTCAGATGAAATTCACCAAGAAATACATCTTAAGTCACAATTCTGATATTACAAACTTTACTCATACTCAGTTTACAGCGATGCTCGTAATTATATTTTAGCGCGACAAAACAATAATAGAACTTACACCGAGACCCAATCCCACTACTTTTGTGAAAGTCACAGGTTCGCGGAAGAAATAATAGGATAATAATACTGCAACAACGACCGACATAGATTTTATTGGGAAAATTACACTACCTTCTCCACCGAGGCGCAAAGCAAGCATGGTCGAGAAAATTGCAATAGCGGTTGCCAATCCCGACAATGACGCTAGCCCAACCATACGAGGCGCTAATTCATAAGGGTGTTTCTGGAATATGTGCAGTAATACCGCAGAAACTGACACAATAACAGTCTCAGTTACCATAAAACTGGGTGAGTACACATTATTAACTCCAGCTACTTTCCAAAAAAAATTCGCCATACCAAAACCAAACAAACCGACAACTGCAAGCATTATAGGTGTATTCATCTCATCTCCATATATTCAGAAATTAAGCCGGTAGAGTATATCATCTACAAATAACCCTAGGTCATTTGGATTTCCGTAATTAGACAATATCGCTACACGGTAGTGGGCCTATACGCACTATCTAGCCGTAGAAAATTCCTAAAGCAGTCACTAAACTATGATTTTTTTTGTGGCGCAGGCGCAATAACTACTAGTAGAACTAGAAGTTGATCGCTCGTATTTGTCACACCGTGTTCCACCCCTGCTGCAGCCCATATTGTGCAGCCCGAATCTGCCTGCTGAACATCATTTCCGACAACAAACTCTCCACAACCTTGAATAACATAGTAGAATTTATCCTGTTCTGCATGCGTGTGAGTATCCTGGGTCTGACCTGGAGTCAAACAATTCAAACCCACTAAAATCTTATCGCTTTGAAATAAATTGGACTTAAATACTCTGTCAGGATCGGTTCCAACTAGATCTCTATAATCTAGAAAATTAGTCACTGTATACCTCCTATAATCAAATCAGATCCCTATTATAAAGCAGCACATTTAAATATCTGTTGCCAAACCACAGATTCTTGGTGTATATTCATCCTAAATTTCCCTAGTAAAGAGGTTTTGATATGGTAGTAGATCTTATAGCGGGACTATCATTTATGTTTGTCTTGTATAAAATGGCTCGCGAATCATCAAGCAAAGAGAGGGTTGGAGGCATAATTGGCACAGGCATAGGTGTAATATATTGCGCTAGCCAACTGGCCGTATGGCCTACGGGATGTACAGAACCATTCACAGGCACAGTGCGTCCTTGCGGATCATTAGATGGTCATCCTCGGGTCATCATAACACTGGCTATCATCATGATCACCACTTGGTTAGGCGGAAGAATTGCGCACCTACTGCAATCCAGACATAAGTAATTTAGATATCAACTAAAATCCAATCAATTCCATTTATTGCATCATCTAATAATTAACTATGCTGCCCTAAAGACGGAGGCGCTATTCGTAGTGATACTACTAAAAGTATATTGGCCAAGACAACATAACTGGCAATAAGTATACATATAGTCTGTATAGAAAGACCTCTATCAATCAACATCCCTATAATTACCGGTCCCACTGCCGATGATAACACAGCCAGGACACTCACCATACTCTTGATAGAACCTAGATGTTCAACTCCATATAATTCTGGTATTAGAGCACTACCAGATGTTTGTGAAAACCCTACGTGTAATCCTAACAGAACCATATACAACAATACCCATAAATGATTGTCAGCAAGTCCAATAGTTAAAGCAGCTAAAGCCAATGGGAACATTGTATATTGAAAGACCTTTCTTGCGCTAAAACGGTCGATGAACGAACCGGCAATTACATTAGTAAATATACTCGTTCCAGCATACAACAAATAATTTCCAGTGATCCAGCTAGCATCCCATGCCTTAGCTTCTCCTATATTAAGATGGTGAAAGAAAAAAGCTGTTGCAATCATAGGACTTGCTACTACAGCTGGTAACAGCATATAAAAACGTGAATCACTAAGCACCATCTTGCGCGTCCAACTTGCAACGTTAGACTTAATGCTGTCACTACTATTCCGAATACTTTCAAGATATTTTTTGTGGAATTGGTCATATCCTCTCAGCAGCCATACTACTGTCGGAAAACTTAATAAAGCCAGGATAGTTGCTACACCTCCATAAGTCCAACGCCAACCTACAATAGAAATAGCAGTTACTGCAAGGAAAGGAAGCATTGCCTCACCAATAGGTTGTCCTAGGGCACCAATCGCAAGTGCTCTTCCACGACCACGATCAAAGTAACGCCCCATAGTAATGGTGCCTACATGTCGAGCAAGTCCCTGACCAGCATGCCGTAAAAGAAATATGCCAAACACAAGCATAACGGGTCCCGACACAAATGGCATATAAGCACAAGCAACAACCATAAAAGCACACACCGCTAAGGCAAAAACTGGCAACCTGTACCGATCAATCAGCGGTCCAGACCATATGAACACTATGGCACTTGCTAGAGTACCAATCATATAGATACTACCCCAAGCAGTGTGAGTAAGACTAAACTCCTCTTGAATCGCTGGGCCGAATACACCGACAAAGAATGTCTGGCCTATACTAGAATAAAACACCATCAGGAATCCAAAGCCAAGCAAATGTGGGCTCCGCGCGATAAGACGTTTGTAAGGATTAATAAACATCAGCAGAGTATACAGTAAGCGGTAAATAACGAATGGTATCTAGAGTAGCAAGAAACAATGAAGATTTCTATATGCTTGGTCACTACTTTCCAAGTACTAATTTGCAGCATAGATATACACATACGGAACCAAGCAAGACGATAACCAGGTTCAATTTAACCAATTGCCAGAAAAATCTTAGCGCAATGATCAAAGCAACAAATGCACAAATCCAATAAATAAATTTCCGCGCCGAACGCGTCATCATGTGTCTCCTTGCCAACTAATTACTGTAGATATTAGATTGATTATAGTTGATGTTTGTTGATTCAAAATTTTGGCATGTTATAGTATAGACATGAATGATTTCACGTTAGAACAAATACAGGAAATAGTCCACAAACTGGAAAGATCTCAACTATCAGGTGCTAACCTCTCTGGATCTAACCTGATTAGAGCAAATTTATTTGGGGCCATAATGAATGGGGCTAATCTACATCAGGCTAACATGAGAGGTGCTAACCTCGGCAGTGCTAGATTGCGCCAAGCTGACCTTAGTGAGGCAAAAATGGATCCGATCTACCTAATCAGAGCAGACCTTACTGGAGCCAATCTCCAAAGTGCTAATCTACAGAACGCTGTTATGCATGAAGCTAATCTGACTGAGGCCATTATGCACAAAACCTACCTCATCAATAGTAGCCTAAACGGATCTAACCTCCGCAATGCTGATCTTAGCGGAGCAGTACTGGACTCAGCCAACCTTGGGAGAGCCGATCTCCGAGGAGCTAACTTACAAAGTGCTAATCTACAGAACACTGACCTTGCTAATGCTAAGTATGATGGAGATACAAAGTGGCCTCAGAACTTCAACCCAGAAACAGCAGGGGCAATCTTCCTAATCCATGAGTAAATAGTAAGGATATGCACTTTAATAGACCGCCCAAATGGTTTTACGCCTTGGTATGTATTAGCATAACAATATTTTTACTATTTACTATGATGAATTTGTCAATTCTATTCTAGCTCTGGTCATGTCTGTCTTCAGCACTCCACCCCCCAATCTTTCAACAGAAGAGGCGGAAGATATGATTTTTGACTTATATGGCCTTAAGACACAGGCTACCTCATTAGACAGTGAGCGAGACCAGAATTTCCTATGCACAACTCCTGACAACAAACAAATGGTGTTGAAGATATCAAACCCAGCAGAGAACAAAACCATTCTTGAAATGCAGCATGAATG
>CAJWIA010000143.1 GCA_913040765.1 uncultured Anaerolineales bacterium
GTGCAAGTACTGTGAGTGGATTACTGTAAATGAAAATATATTTCCACAATGGTTTTGAAGGCTACCATGCGCTGTGATTTTACATGATATGCATACTATATCATTATATGTGGTTAGTGCACATATTAGTATTGCAGATATAATCTAGCTATGATTACTCACAACTTCATTTTAGTAACCGTCTATTGTTATAAATGTATTATACAAAGTGCATATTAGCGAACTTTCTCTAACTAATTTTCGAATATATCGTCATTTGGAAGTAAATTTACCTTTAGGGCATTTGATCTTAGTAGGTAGTAACGCACAGGGCAAGACAAGCTTGCTCGAAGCAGTTCACTATCTTGCTGGAGCCAACTCTCCTCACAAAGGTAGTCACCGTCAATTACTTCATTGGTTGGCTATGCAAGAGGACCCCCAGCCTCATCTGAGGATTTGTGCTGAAGTGGTCTTGAAAAATGAAACACGTAAGGTAGATATTAGACTGCAAATTGACAAAAATGGTAAAGATCGAGAGCCACGTATGACAAAACATGTGTTTGTTGATGGATTGAAGATGAATGTAAGTTCTTTGAGTGGAGTTGTCAATGTTGTTATGTTTCTGCCTCAAAATATGGTGCTAGTGGAAGGTTCTCCCAGAGATAGACGTAATTACCTGGATACTACTATTTCTCAAGTGGATTCTGTGTACGCAAATGCTGTGCGTGATTATGCCAAGATTCTTACACAGAGAAATGCACTATTAAAAAAATTGCAGGAACGACAGGACACGATGCTTGAAGAGCTTGAATTTTGGGATGAACAACTATGTGAAAAAGGATCAGTTGTTGTTGCTCGGAGAGCTCGTGCATTATCGGAAATACAGGACTATGCTACTAATATTCATAGTGAATTGACTAATGATTCAGAATATTTGCAACTGAAATATTATCCTAGCTTTGATCTTAATCAAAGTCAGGATAATCAACTCACATTAGGTCTTGACGAATCGTTTGCAGGCACTACAGTTTCAGCAGATGAGATGGTAGCACTAATGAAGGATAACATTGTTAAGTTACGTAAGGATGAGAAACGAAGAGGAATGACATTAGTCGGACCTCATAGAGATGATTTTCGATTTGAAGTTAGCGGAATTGACTTGAGCCTTTTTGGTTCTCGTGGACAGGGTCGTACAGGTGTACTGGCACTAAAACTTGCTGAAATGGAGTGGATGCGAGATCGTAGTGGAGAATGGCCAATTCTATTGTTGGATGAAGTACTTGCAGAATTAGATTTGCAACGGAGGAAGGACCTGTTGCAGCGTGTCCACGAAGCCGAACAAGTGATTATGACAACTACAGACCTAGATATGATACCTGAGCAATCTCAAGCACGGGCGTGCATTTGGAATGTGGCGCGAGGCACATTATTATCAGCTAGTTAACTGTAGTGATTTAAATTAACGGACGTTTCTTAGGTATCCCTGGACGACGTGGATATTTATGCGGAGTTGCAGACATCTTTTGCATTACGATCAAGTGTCTGGTTTCGTGAATGCCAGGTAAATCTACAGGTACTATCTGATCTAGACTGCCTCCCAATTTGGACCAAACTGACGTTGCTCGTGAAATTTCCGACTCAGACACTGATGTTGTTTGCGCTAGACAGTATCCAGGCACACGAGTTAATGGTAACAAATACTCTGCTAGTACCGGTAGACTGGCTACGGCACGGGCAATAGCCCAGTCATAATGCTCTCTATGTTCATAATCTTGGCCGAGCTGTTCAATTCGCTTATTTAACACTCGGGCATTAGATAATCCGAGTTCTCTAACGATCTGCTTCATGAATATACACTTCTTCTCTTTCGATTCTACAAGAGTAACATCAATGTTGGAACTTATAATTGCTAAAGGTATTCCTGGGAATCCTGCCCCTGAACCAACATCAACTAATTTGATACTTGCATGCTTGCCTGCTATATTGTGAAGTGGTAGAAGGCACGATAATGAATCCAGAAAATGTTGTACCAATATGTCCTGACTGTCGATTATTCTAGTTAGATTGATGTTCTCATTCCAACGTCTCAATTCTGTTTCGTAATAGTGGAATGCATCCACTTGTAACTTGGTCAGATTTACTCCTACTAACTCAAGTACCAGCTGTCTCAGTTTTGCCATGATTGTAAAATCAAGTTTACTCTACTTGGATGTACCCATACTACAGAACCCAACTGAACTGCTTTAGCCCCTGCTCGTAGAAGTGTCTGGACTTGGTCATTGTTGTGTGCATCCCCCGCAGCGATTATAGGCAAGCTCATTGTCTGAGACAGTTTTCTAACCAATGTTAGTATTATTCCAAAAGTGTTAGCTCCATACATTCGGCCCTCAAACCAGGATGTTTTATCCGGTATCGTCGTTCTGGCTGGGGCGGTGACAGTAATGGCTTGTGCTCCATAATCTTGGGCTAGTTTAGCAAACGTTTCTGGATTTTCAAATGGAACTTTAACTATAATAGGCAAAGAACCTTTTGCTGCTTTGGCTATTATAGCGGCTGCATGATTAGGGTTTTCATGATGGTGAAATCCAAGTTCAATCCCCAGTACGTTGTCCTGTTCTTCAAGTTGGTATATGCATTCGTTTACTTCATCTGGATTGTCTACTGCTAGATGCACTATTATAGGGCACGAAAATTTGCTCCACTTCTTTCCAAATTTCAGTAATGCTTTGTGTATACCAGGATTGGGCAATCCGGTATGCAGTACTATTCCAGGGTCGATTTCTCGTATTTGTACACCTCGAGCAGGCTGGCGCGGATATGCTGTAATAGGGTTGGTTATCATTGCTCCTAATAGATGCATGTTGATTACTTTTGAATACTCATCTACAAATCCCCAGCACCCAGACTCAGCAATAAATGGACTATTCAATGTCAAACCTCTTTTGTGTCCAGGAGCTAGTTCAATCTGAGTGAGATTAGCGGGTAGATTACTGACCATATTAGTGTTGGCAAATTAGCAGAATGTAACTAGCGGCTCCAAGTCTTGTGTTTTGTCCTATGTTACTCAATTTCTAATTTCAATTCGGACAATTTAAAGAAAGGACCTTGCTTACAAGCTAATTTCCATCCTGACTTAGTATAAACAGTGCATCCATGACAGGCTCCAGCACCGCAAGGCATCATAAGATGACAAAGAACATGAATGTTGCTGGATATTGGGTCTAGCAACTTATGGATAATTGTTCCGGGCTTGAAATCCATTAATGTTTGTTCTGCCCATTCAAAATGGTTTTCCAAGAGTGGCTTCAGTTCACCTGTATGAACTTCAATTCTTGGATCAAGCGATTCCAATGGGTATTTGCATGATATCAAAAATGTTACGTCCATGCCACATGTCAGAGCTAGTTGTGCGAAAGGCAGCAATTTGTGTGGGCTCGTATTGGCTACAAGCAGTAGATTTCTGGCAGTTTTGTTAAGGGATACAGGTTGACCACAAGGACCAATTAGTTCCACTTTTGAGCCTAGACTTAGGTTTTGAGATTGTTGGTCTTCATTTTTTATTTCGATTGTAAAGCTGTTACTCTCGGTAGTCGTCGGAAATACAACTGTATTCACATATGGGTAGATGGTTGCCCAGAATCTGGCTAGCATAAATTGTCCAGGAAGTGGAATGTGATCGGAATGTAGTTTGGCTTGGAATCTATCATTTCCGATTGTAATAAGATCTGTGCATCTACCGGTACTAAATCTCATGCTGGCATGATAGCACAAATGTGGGCTTGTGCAGTTCACGGTCACTACCAGCATATTATGATATTATGATAAAGCGATAGTTAGAATTGGCTCATGCGATTAAATGAGATGGAAGACTTGGATTACAGCATTGAACCTATGGACAATCTAGGGGTAGGACTTTGTGTTACTTGTAAGTATATAAGAGTAGTTTCAAGTGATCGAGGATCTTATTTTGTGATGTGTAATTTGGCAAGACAGGATAAGAAATATGACAAATATCCTATACTGCCAGTTCTCAGTTGTAATGGTCATACTGTCGCTATTCAACCAGATGACTAAACGAAATCTATATAGTTGGGAGCAACAAGAAGCTGAGACTGTATTTTCCGCGTCTATAGATTACCAGAGGATAATTGTCCATGAAGGCGTACGTTGGACCAATGTTGTAGATGATTGGTCTCGTAGTCTGCGATGTATTCCTGCTCGTCCTCACTACCAACAAAATGCTATAGCTATTGGTTTTCACTGCTACTTTCCTGTGTGTCTCCCGACCACATGTTTGGTAGGGAATGATAATTTCAGATTGTCTATGGGCTGGTTAATTCATGAGCTTGTCCACGTGTGGCAATTCCAATCTATGGGATGGAAGTATTTGACCAGCACATTAATAGCACATATTCGTGAGGGAGTTGATGTTTATGATTATGGA
>CAJWIA010000144.1 GCA_913040765.1 uncultured Anaerolineales bacterium
ATGCTGGAAATAATAGATGTCTCAAAATCATTCGGCAGTATAGAAGCTTTGAGTAAGATAACATTCTCAGTAGCAAAAGGAGAAATTATTGCCATATTAGGACCAAGTGGCTGTGGAAAATCTACACTACTGAGTATAATTGCTGGACTTAAAAAACCTAACACGGGTATGATACGATGGAATGGCATCTCACTGACAAGCGTGCCACCACATCTACGCAATTTCGGACTGATGTTCCAAGACAATGCCCTTTTCCCTCACCGCAACGTGTTTGGTAATGTAGCATTCGGATTGAAGCAATTACAAATGAAGCCAGAAGCAATTGATAAACAAGTGTCTGCAATTCTCAATATAGTTGGAATGAGAGATTTAGCAGATAGAGATGTACTAAGTCTTTCTGGTGGAGAACAGCAACGAGTAGCACTTGCCCGTACAATTGCACCGAACCCAAGATTGCTAATGCTAGATGAACCACTAGGTTCACTTGACCGCAATTTGCGCGAGCAATTGTTACATGAATTACGTCAAATACTTACTGATCTTGAGCAAACTGTTATATATGTAACTCATGATCAAGACGAAGCTTTTGCAATAGCTGATCGTGTAGTCATAATGAATACTGGAAAACTAATACAAATAGGTAGTCCTAGGGATATTTATGCGCATCCAGCATCTACATTCATAGCACGTTTTCTTGGACTAACTAATATTTTGAAAACATCTGTAGTATCTGTTGATATCAACAAGGGAGTAAAGATTTCAGAAAACAGTTTGATACCGATATCTCAACCACCACCTAAACACATTAAACATCCACGGATACTTGTACGACCACGAGGAGCACAATTATCAGAATATGGCACATTGTCAGGGATATTAACTAATGTATCATTTCGGGGTGCACTAGTAGATTTGAAGATAATAGTATCAAACGGATTACAGCTTAGATTTGAAGTTCCAACTCCATCGATCATACCCAAGGTAGGCACAAAGATCAACTTGAAACTACCTGAAGATGCTGCAATCTGGATTGAAGATGACTCATTATGATCATAACTAAATGACCACGCATAGTTGCAGACACAAGTGAACCAACTTGGAAAACCATTTCGTCACACCAGAACTATCTAATCAAGCCTTGACATTGCGCTAATACGCCAGCTATAATCGCCAAGCATTCCTCGGTAGCTCAATTGGCAGAGCGATCGGCTGTTAACCGATTGGTTACAGGTTCAAGTCCTGTCCGAGGAGCTCTATTTAGTAAACCGTATTTTCACAAAATGAGATTCAAACCTTATAATGCCCGAACTTCCAGAGGTAGAAACTCGAGTACGACAATTACAGGCACCCTGTACAGATCGTACAATAAAAGAGGTACACATCGGATGGCCACGTCATATATACACTCCAAATCCAGTTGAATTCAGACAAAGAATTTGTGGGCAGCAAATCACCAAGTTGGGTAGGCGAGGCAAATATCTCATTTTCCAACTCAGTAAAGATGTATTGATAATACATCTTCGAATGAGCGGCGACCTATATATAGCCACACCAGAAAAACCAATAGACAAGTATGCTCACACAACAATAACTTTTGACAACTACCAAGAATTACGCTTTACGGATGTACGCAAATTCGGACGAGTATATCTAGTTCCATCAGCCGAGATAATTACCTCAAAGCTTGGCCCCGAACCACTGTCCAAACAATTTACACACTCCGTTTTTTTCGAAATGTTAAGTAAACACAGACGAATGTTAAAGCCCCTTCTATTAGACCAACACTTCCTCGCCGGCATGGGAAATATTTATACTGATGAAGCTCTTCATCTATCAGGATTACACCCTACTATACTGAGTAACATGATATCGACAACGGACTCGCAAAATCTATGGAGAAACATACGAAAAGTCCTTCGTGATGGAATACGTCATAATGGTTCTAGTATTGATTGGGTATATAAGGGTGGAAGCCACCAGTACCACTTTAGTGTATATGGTCAACATGGAAAGCCATGTCAAACATGTGACTCTACAATTATTCGCACAACTGTATCACAAAGAGGAACTTACTATTGCCCAAAATGCCAACCTAGTCCCAAAGCCATCTAAAATCTAACCATAGTATTGCTATTTGATCTCGGCACGTACTGCCTTTGCACGTTGTTGAGGTTTGTTACCACTTCTATTGGTTTTGTTCATGTGACAATTTTTGAATTTCTTGCCATTACCACACCAACATGGATCATTGCGACGCAATACTTTAGTATCTACTTCGGACTCTTCTGCAACAGCTTGTACATTAACGCCAGTGAGCTCTATAGGAGTAGATGTGAACATACGGGAGACCAACGAGGACCTCATATCAATAAGAAGCTGTCTGAACAAATCAAACGCCCGGCTCTTGTATGCAGTCAAAGGGTCACGTTGCGCATAAGCTTCTAACCCAACTGACGTCCTAAGTGCTTCCATAGATGTAAGGTAATCAACCCATAATTGGCTACTAATTGAAAGCAATATCTGACGATACAATCCGACCATTACACCACGCCCAAGAGCTGAACATGCTAGATCTTTAAAGCTTCCAGAAAGGGAGCTTAGATCACTGTATTTCACAGAATTATAATCATCTTCCCCAAGCTCTTCTTGGAGCAACAAAGTAGTATTTTCATTAAGGTCTGATAATTTCGCAGATTGTAATCTTTGTATCTCCAACTCACCCCAACCAATCTTGAGTTGTTCTGTGGCTGTCTGAAGATGTTGCAACACGCGTTTGACCAAACTTTGCTGCACTTCTTCTGCAAGTAATTCTTCTACATGATACACATAAGGAAATCGCTGCTCCATGCGCACCAAACGTTGTCGACTCTTTTCATGAAACACGACGTCTTTGCTATAAGCCATCTCCAGTATCAAACGCCCCATGTCACTACGCGAAAGTTCTTCTGGTTTGGACAATTGTTTGTCTAGAACCAATGTAATTTCACTAATATGGTTGTCTATCCGAGTGTTTTGAGCTTCCGACACAATCTCAAGAACTTCATCATTCCAGTCTTCCCAATTTAGTTCATTCCAGACTGGTACTTCTATATCCATCTCTAGACCAGTACGTTTTTCTAATCTACGATGAAACTTTGTCAACAAGTCTGTGCCAATTTTATCTTGAATACGATTACAAACCTCATCTTTGATATTGTCAAATGACAATACATCTAACTCTGAACGACTAAAGTTGTCTGACACACCTGACATTTCAAACATGGCTTTAGCTACCTGCGACAAATCGATTGATTGTCCACGTTCACGCGCCTCCATTTCGGCACCTTCAAATGCCATTTCTGCCAGTTCGCATTTTTCATTGACAAATCTTGGTATCTGATCTTCCAAATTGTTTATCTCAACACTATATGCTATAAGCATTCGTTCTAGAGCAAGATCTGCAGCACGGCGAGCAATTGTCAACAAAGCTTCGATGATATTGCTGCGTTCTTCCGCAACAATTCGCTTGAAATCCTCTACATCCATCATCTCATCTGATTCCCGTTGCGCTGACCACAAATTGCCTAGGCTTGGAATAGTTTCACCAAGTGAATCTAATAATAATTCTATGCTAAATGAAAAGAAAAAATCTCCATCATTGCGCTCTATAGTCGGCTGTATATTGTCAAGCCATGCCAAAAGACGCCACCATCCCTCTCCATCTTCCGTGGCTAATGCCACTCTACGGTGAACTTCTGAGGCTAACATTTCAGCAACGTCGGAAGTTAAGTCTTCTTTACCAAATATACGATCTCGTTGATCATAAAATTTGGTACGTTGCACATTCAGGACATCATCATATTCCAACAAATGCTTACGCACATCAAAATTGGCTCCCTCAACTCGGGTCTGGGATTGTTCGATACTCTTGTTCACTATGCCATGTTCTATAGGCATAGCCTCGTCAATATTTAATTTTTCCATCAAACTGGATACATTAGCCCCGCCAAATCTTCGCATCAGTTCATCTTCAAGTGACAAGTAAAATCTACTGGACCCTGGATCTCCTTGCCTAGAAGCACGCCCGCGCAGCTGATTATCTATACGACGTGCTTCATGTCGTTCAGATCCAACAACGTGTAAACCACCTAATTCTCTTACTAATTGCTCATCCTCCATATGCTTCAAAAAAGTCTGTACTTCTTCTACATATATTCCGTGTTCATCATCAGATAGCAATTGAAGCGCTTTTTTACGGTCCTCATGAGTCATATCAAATGCATCAGATTTGCCGGACCGTTTAAGTACTCGGTTGACATTTGCGATAGTGTCCTCAGATATCTCTCCACCAAGCTTTATATCCACGCCACGTCCAGCCATGTTAGTTGCTATAGTAATTGCACCTAA
>CAJWIA010000145.1 GCA_913040765.1 uncultured Anaerolineales bacterium
TGGAAAATGTAGGAAAAATTGCTGTCGCAATTGCTTGAGCTATTGCAGCTTGTGGAAAAGTAAAAATTTGAAAGGCAATTACTAGAGCAGAAAGACTGCCAGGTGGTAACCCAGAGCATATTATTGTGTTAATCCAAAAGTTGATTTGCCATATAGACAATCCAATTGTCCTAGGTAACATTAGGCGTCCGACAGTCCTAACGAATTGGTTGTGTATTCCTAGTGTAAACGTGTATTTGCCAGAATATTTTATTAATCTAGGGATTTGTATCGCTAAATGGAAGAATGCTCCAGTCAATACTCCGTATGCTAATCCATACACTCCCCACTTTGGGGTCAGTAGTATGGCGCCTGCTGTAATGCCAGCGTTATACAGTATCGGGGCTAAAGCTGGGCTAAGAAAATGTTGATGGGAATGGTGGATTCCCATTAAGAGACCGCTAGCACCAAAGATTACTGTAGAACCTAACATAATTCGCATTAACGTTACTACAACAGAGACTTGTTCTTGTGAGAATCCAGGTGCTAAAAATTGTTGTGTGAGCCATGGAGCAAATAATCCAGATACGCCAGCAAAAGTAGTTGATACAATGAGCAGCCAATTAATCACTGCGCTAGCAAGTTTCCAAGCTTCAGTTTCGCTTTCTCTTGTAAGCAAGGTGGTAAAAGTTGGGATAAAAGCAGATCCAAGAGCACCTCCTGCAATTATATGAAATATTAAATCTGGTACTCTGAAGGCAGCGAAATAAGCATCTAGAACAGGACTAGTGCCAAATGTGCGATTGATAATCACTTGGCGGACTAATCCCAGCAAGTTTGCGCACACAAATGCGAGCATAATTGTTCCAGCTGAATTAGCTGTACGGACATATTTCGATTTGTTATCAGGCAATGTTTTACTGTTCATATCATAAGTATGCTTGAAATTATATCGTAGTGGAGCTGTGTGAATAGTCCGTCAAAACTTTCTTAGGGATTATTATCCGATACTTAAAAGACTTGGGAGCTAGCTCGCTAGCTCCCAAGTCTTTTCAAATAGGAGAAAAGGGTAAGCAATTCTTTGTGTGAGACCCTACCATTAAACCATAAATGCAACTTGTTACATGATATTATTCTTACGATTGTCTTACGGTAATCATCTTCTATTACTTTGTATATTGAAAGGGCCATGTAGTCATTAGGTGATTAAACTCGGTTTAATCTTTTGTTGAATATAGATTATGAGTTTAGAGAGACTTGTCAAATTTAGGTGTTTACCAAGATTGTATTTTCTTCATTATTTGGCAAAACTGTGTTATAAAAGCAAATGGCAAGTCGTTTTTGTAGTTATAGAGGCTTTTATACATTGTATTTTTGTGCAAATTATGAGTTTTGATAAGATATATTTACTTAATAGAATCAGTAGGCTGTTTATGGCAGCTTGTCTATTAGGGCTTCTAAGCATTTGCTTATTGTTTAATGTTGCCTATGCTGCTGTAGATTCTGATGATGATGGAGTGCTTGATAGTTCGGACAATTGTGTCTATGTAAGTAACGCAGACCAGAGAGATAATGTTAGTGCATTTATATTAGGGCATGGAGACAAATGGAAAACATCATATGAGCCATTATGGGCCCCTTTAGATAAAAGTACTACTCGAGTTTATGTCGGTGGCATCATAAATGTATCAGGCACTGATTATACATGGAGTTCTGATGGGACAAAAATTGAATTTACCACTGCTCCTAAATTGGACGATGAGGTTCGTCTAGTAGTATTAGAAGACAAAGATGGAAGAGGCGACAAATGTTCTCCTGATCTTACAGTAGATTTTGATGGTATACCAGATGAGGGAGACAATTGTCCGCTTGTTTACAATCCTTACCAGGAAGATACATGGGGGACAAGTGAAGGTGATGTCTGTGAGACAGGTTCAGGAATTTCCGAAATACATCAGGTTTGGGCTAAAATGTATGAGCACTCTAATTATCATGGGATTGAGGAAGTGATTCGGGTGGATGACGTACTATTGTCTGGAAATGCAATAGGAGATGATGCTGTATCGTCTATTCGTGTGGGACCACATACTGCTGTATATTTGTATTCCTTACCTAATTATGGTGGAGAGAGCGAGTTTTTTGGCAGCGACGATTCTGACTTTATGGACAATCAAATTGGTCATGATACTGTGTCATCTATTCGTATGTATAGTACTGCTCCTATAAAGGTAACTAAGATAGACGCAGGCATCGATTTTTGGTCAGGAACTAAAGGTCATGTCGGTCATATTTCCACTTCGCAATTGCAATCATTGGTGTCAGGAGGGTCAGGTGTTAGTATTACTTTGGAGCATGATTATGTAGACAGCGTCCAGTCAATCACAGTTGATTATAATGGTACTGGTGATTATGTTGTTTCTACAAAAAATTTAGATGGAACACTAGATGAGACTGCAAATTTTCATTATGAAGGTGTCGCCGAAGTGGCTACTACTGCAGTCGTTACCGCGACATCTACTCCAGTACCTACTCCTGTTTTAGCAGAAGAATCTGGCAATAAATATATTGTTCAATCAGGGGATTATTTGTTTAAAATAGCTGTGCTTCACAATACATCAGTACAGGCCCTCGTACTTGCTAACAATATCGCTAATTCCGATCTTGTTTTCGAAGGACAAGTGTTAATTCTTCCCTAACCAATAATAATATAAGCTACAGTGACATTTAGTCGTGCTTTTGTCCATTTGGCAGTATTGCACCTGTAAGTGTGCGGACACTTTTCAGTTGCGATTCAGTGACCAAAGCACCAGTGAGATTGGCGTCAGCTAAATATGCGCCACGCAGGTCAGCACCCCGCAGATCTGTGTTGATTAGTTCGGAACTGTTAAGTACAGCGTTCCTAAAAACAGAATTTTGTAGATTAGCTCCAGACAGAATAGCATGTCGCATAAATGCTCCTGTAAAATTAGAGTTACTCATATTCGCATCGGTCAATACTGCATATTCGAGATCAGCTCCTGCCAAACTTGTTTCGGGTTTGTGGATTTCGCTCAAATTAATACCTTGCAAATTGCAGCTTATGTTCTTGCCTGTAAGGACTCGAGTCAAGCTATATATGTCAGTATTGCCTATGGAGGCTATCAACAAATATGATGCTAAAACTATGGCTGCTAAAGCACTGATGAACACTTTCTCATTTCGTGATCGAGTTGTCATTAGTTCTCCTCACGTCATACACTTTGGCAAAATCTAGCGCTCTATAAAGCAAATGAATACTTGGTATATGTATGTTGAATAAATTGGAACTAACTCATGCTCCAGGCAACATATAAAAGGACCAAACCTGCTATTCCCATTATAGATGCTACCCAAATCAGCCAACCTGGTTGTTCTGACTTCTGACTGGTTTTTATTGTAAGTTGTTCTTTTTGAACATATGTGTCTAAGTTGGAGGAATGGATAGATTCAGAGCTTGGTTGATCTTGAGCGGCAGTAGAGTTCTGATTAGCAATTGTATTTGTTTCAGTCGGGGCTTCAATAGCCTCAATTAGCTCTCCATTGTCAATGTTTTGAGACTCTAATGCAGCACTATTATTTATTTTGCTGTAGTTTTCCGGTTTGTAGCCTGGAGGCTTGCTTTGTTTCTTCGCTTCTATCACCCAAGGGTCTCCAGGAGCCAAGAGTTGTGCTCTTCTAATTGCGTCTGAACGTTCTTTTGCACTAGAGGCTAAGTCAGCTAGGAATTTCCAAGCAAGCAACTTGTGAGGATGTTTTTTGGTGAAGGTTCGCAACCCTTCTCTGGCAGCCGTAATATCACCAGACTTAGCTAGAGTAACAAGTTCATCCAAGTGTTCATCATATATATTCACGGAGTAACTATACATTATTGTTCTTTGTAGTGCCACATAGTCTAACATTTATAGAGATTACCTCTGGTACAATAGATTTCTGTGATTAGTAACTTGCCTAAAGAAGTAAAGTCAGAGCTAGAGTTAGCAGTTGCTGTGCGATCTACTGGTAACGAAGGGAAAGCACGCGTACATGCCCGCCGGGCAGCTGGTTGGGCTATACGATCATGGTATGAAAGACAAGGCTATAGTAAGAAGGGGCAGTCGGCATTCTCTTACTTGCAAGATGTGTCCAATGATTCGTCTCTTCCTGGACATATTCGTGAGGCAGCTTCACATCTTATATTGCGTATAACGGTACATCATGAACTTCCCATTGAAACTGATATATTGGATGATGCTCGTCTGGTAGCTAGATATTTTATAGACAAAGATTAGGTAACATCCGATAAATCTTTATTAAATGTTGCATAGAAAGTGTAATTTGAATGAAAACAAAGTTTGAAGTTGTTTCTAGCAAATATGTATATAGGGGTA
>CAJWIA010000146.1 GCA_913040765.1 uncultured Anaerolineales bacterium
CACTGTAGTGATTTTATATACACATCTGTCATATCTTCAATGTGTATATTGGGTCTCATTTGTGCCCCACCAAAAACAGTGATCTTACCTTTATTCACAGCATGATTGGTAAGAATATTCACCGTTAAATCAAATCTCATGCGTGGAGAGTATCCACATACTGTAGCAGGTCGTAATATTAGTGTGTTAAAGTCATCTGTACGCTTTTGTAATAGTATTTCTTCACATAATGCCTTATATTTCGAATAGTCAGTAAGAGGTTCTAAAACGAGATTCTCTGTAACATTCCTTTCTTCTTTGACTCCATAAACACTGGAAGACGAAGCATATATAAAGCGACTAACTCCATTATCCTTAGCAATATCAACTAAAGGTATAAAAGCATCGTAGTTAATAGACTTCCCTAAATCAGGGTTAAGCTCAAAGCTCGGATCATTAGAAATACAGGCTAAGTGGATAATAGAATCACAACCAGGAATAATACGACGGAGTAATTTAAAATCTCGTATATCGCCTCTTATCTGCTCTAAGTTAGGATGGTCCTTTACAGAGTCCAGCACATGATCACCATACAAAAACAAATCAATCACTTTGACAAAATAACCCGCATGCAAAAGCTTAGGAACTAATACAGCTCCAACATATCCGGCACCTCCAGTCACAAGCACAGTTTCTATTCTGGACATTCTTATTTCATCAGTGATGTAATAGATTTACTGAGCGTAGTAGAATTTAGAGGTTGACTATTGCCTAGTTCAGATACCATTTGAGCTCCTGCAACGTTCCCTATCAAAGCAATGATATCCCAAGGAGCACCCAACTTTACTAGTAAAGACGTGACTGCAAATACAGCATCACCAGCCCCTACGCGGTCCAGCACTCGTACTGCAAAAGCTGGTGCTTCCACAAATCCAGTGTTAGGACCATAATGTAAACTCCCCAGCTTTCCTTGAGTCACTGTAAACCGCGAACAATCTATTCTACGCATAACTTGAGACAGTTGATTACGCACATCAACATCACGCTGACGCGTTTCAATCTCTACTTCATGCTGCTGTAAACATACATAGTCAGCCGTCTTATACTTTGAAACAGGGTTAAAACCACGGTTTCCAGCATTTGATTGAACATTCATAGAAAGGAATGGAGATTGGTCGCACAACATAGTAATAGATTCACTAGTAAGCATTCCATGACCATAATCTGCCACTACAACTAAGTCTTTATCGACTAGAGATTCTTGCAATGTGTCAAGTAAGACTATAGCATCATCGCCATTGGTCATATGATCATTCATTTCATATATCTCCAATAACTTATTGCCCGAATAGCGGTCTACTATCCTCCTTTTGTGAATGGTAGAAGATTGTGATTTGGTCAAAAGTACAGGATCAACATTCGACTCTAAAGATGTCCGCACAAAATCTTCATTCCGATGACTGTCTCCAAGCTGTGTCACTAACGTCACTTTGTCACAAAACCCAGCCAGATGATTGGCTACAGCTAGACTGCCACCGGCATATGTCTCAATCGATTTATGTAATACAGCTAAAACCGGGTCTTTTGTTGATTTGCCAATACCTGTACTAAACAAGTACTCATCGATTATAGACTCGCCCACCACCAGAGGACATATAGAGGACATACGATCCATCCAACTTAAAATTTCATCGACTGAATATTTTGCACGAAAATCATTTAGATATCTTTGAACTTCAGTCGAGAAGGCAGAGAAATGTCGGTTCAAAAGACTAGAAGAACTAAATGTAATATCACCAGTAACGCAAAATTGGCCCCCTATTGAGTGTATAGCATCAATCTCCGATACTATACCTCCGGTAATATCCTGGTCGGGCAAACTATAATCTGGACCTTTGACATACATATCAGGATTTAGAGTTTTAATAGTTTCAACTGATAGAGGCCATCTATTGATTGCAACAAAATCAACAGTATCCAAAGCAGCAATGACCTCTGCCCTTATATCGTGAGTAAAGGCTGGCCGATGTGGACCCTTGTTGACATGATCATCATGAGTAAGTGTAACAACTAATATATCTGCCATAGATTTTGCTTCTTCAAAATGACGTATGTGGCCAAGGTGCAACAAATCGAACACGCCATGAGAGTGAGCCACTCTTTTCCCTTCTGATCTAAGTGACTGAATAATTACAGCAAGCTCATCCAAATCTTTTACTTTATGATTGTTATACATAGAATATTTTATATTTGATTATCTAAAAAATAAGACTTTAAGAAGCTGGCAATTCAGCCCAAATACGCAAACCATTCCTTAGTAGCTTTGGCTATGGAATTAGCATCCCACACAGGGGCTTTGCGCCAATAGTCAATGTTTTCAAGCATAATTTGTACTCCTTGTTCAAAAGATACTTGGGGCTTCCACAATAGTTTAGACCTAATCTTCGTAGTATCAGCAAGTGTAATATCCGGTTCCCCGGGCCGTTTAGGTATGTACACTACATCACCTTGAAGTAATTCTACCAATTCATTAACAGAGTGAGATATTCCAGATCCAACATTAAATACCTCGCCTAAACATTGTGATTTTGCAGCCTGTATTAAAGCATCGACAACATCAGTCACAAACGTGAAATCACGTGTCTGATTGCCATCACCCACCACAGTAAATGGCTTACCTGCTAATTTCTGAGCGAGAAAAACACCAAACACAGCACCGTATGTACCGGAGGTACGAGAACGTGGTCCATAAACATTAAACAATCTAAGGGAAATTGATGGAAAATCATACACTTTGTGCCAATGTAGTACGATCTGTTCACCCAAGAATTTTGTCAATGCATACGGATACTCAGGTTGTATTAGCTCACTCTCTGAAGTAGGATAATTAGCTGGGATTCCATAGCAAGATGATGATGCTACATAGACAAATCGATTCACACCTGACTTCCTAGCAGCTTCTACCATGGCCATAGTTCCATCCACGTTAGTCCTATGATAGTAAAGTGGATTCTGAATAGATGGTACTATATCAGCAAGTGCTGCTAGGTGAAACACCCAGTCAACTCCTACAAAAATATCCTGTATTAATTCCGAATCGGCAACATCCACCTCATGTATTGTTAGGCCACTATGGTCACGTACATGACTCAAATTATCAAGCCTGCCAGTAGAGAGATTATCTAATACTGCGACATTATAACCATCAGCAAGTAAACGCTCGACGAGGTGACTGCCAATAAAACCGGCTCCACCTGTTACAATTGTATTTAGGGTCATAGTTTTGGTAATATCTTTATGATTAGTAAGTTGTATATTCTACTTAATCTATAAAAGCTCCGCCCTTTCGACAAACTCAGCTTGTGAGTCCATCTAGCACCTTATTTGTATTTGGCACCGCTTTTACCTTGTCTGCGATAGCCCAGCCTTTACCTATTTAGCCTAATATTAGGAAAGGTTTATGTATACCAATTATCAAGTCAATTTTTCAATATTGCCTGCGTTCAACTCTACCGGAATAGTGCGTCCCTTATTTCGATGTGATTGATGATCATTAATCAATTCGAGCAACACTCTAACACGCTCAGCACCTGACAAGCTCACATCAAACACACCTTCATACCCTTCAAAAGTACCACTAACAACACGAACACGGTCACCTGAAGACAAGCTATCTAATGACATTCCGCCCGCAGCACGAATCTCGGCCAAACGATCCCTAATTTGAGATATTAATGAAGCTGGAACAGTACCAAGCTCTCCACCAAACTCAACCATACGTAAAAGTCCTGGTGTCCAACGCAAAATACTTAACCCTATGACATCAATATCAACATGTACAAAAAGATAACTAGGAAAATAAGGTTTCTCACGCGCTGCCCTCGGATTAACAGGATTTACCTTTAGTAATGGTAGAAAAGTCTCTATTTTTCTAGAACTCAAGAGTGAATCTACCTGACGCTCCTTATGTGGTTTAGTGTGCAAAGCATACCAATGTTTGGTCATATTTTTATATCCGGCATTTCCAGTTTTACCGATGCACCCGACACGCGTAATACCGGTAGATTTCCATCACCATTTTCCAAGGCAATAGGCACCGATTGTTCGATACAGGTCAAACGACACACATCTACTAAATCTCCATCTCCTGCTACTGCTACCTGATGAAAACCAGCCGCACGAGCCTCAGCCAGTAAATCACGAGCTACTTGACGAATAGTACGATACATACCCATGCTTACTTGCACATACTCCACAGCTAATCGTGACTTCTCTGCAATGCCTTCTGGAGTAATTAAGTAACGTAATCTTCTACGTTGTAAACGAGTGACCTTGACATGCCCTTTACTCACTAG
>CAJWIA010000147.1 GCA_913040765.1 uncultured Anaerolineales bacterium
GCCTTGGTGCGTAGATTCGTTCACGCACACTAATAAAACTAACTCTAAGTTCAAAGATTCGGACAAAATTCAGCAGTTCATTACATCGGCACGAAATTGGTCACAAACATAGGGTCTGGTACGGTAGTTATACTCGGTGATGCCTGTGTAGATATGGTTGTAAAGTCCGGCAGGGATTCTAAGGGAAATGAATTCAAACTTAGACCAGAGCTCACTTGCGGAGGATCAGCTGCCAATACAGCAATGATACTGTCACAATTGGGGGTTTCTGTGGCTTTTGTTGGAGCTGTAGGAAGAGATGCTTTTGGCAATATAGTTGCTGGAAGTTTGTCAGCAGCTGGTGTTGATATCTCTAAGTTGATACAACTTGATGATGCATATACCACTGTTGTCATAGCTGTTGTATATCTGGATGGAACACACACTATGAAAGGCTGGCCACTAGATGGTGCTGCTGACCTAATGCTTGAATCAAGCCACGGTGACATCAGTGTTTTTGATAACCCGATATGGTTGCATAGTACTGGTTTATCTATTGTAAAGGGCCCTACCAGAGAAACAGTGTTAAGTGCTATGAACTATGCACGGAATCAAGGCGTACCCGTATCGTTTGATCTTAACATGCACGGAAGTTTAGGTCACATAGATGGAATGCTAAAAAAACAATACGAGCATAATCTTAGGAAAGCCATCGAATTATCAGATTGTGTTTTCGGATCAGCAAGTGACGAGATTGCCTTATTGTATCCACATGAGAACATGAGTCAGGCAGTGAGAGGTCTTGCAGGCATGACTCGTACCGCTATATCTCGCAGAGGTGAACTTGCAGCAATTTGTGCGTCCGGTTCAGAGTTAATTGAGTCCAAGCCGTTTCAAGTTGACACGGTTGATACAATTGGAGCAGGAGATGCTTTCAACGCTGGATTTATAGCGGCACAGCTGGAAGATTTGTCCATTGAGAAATCTCTACAGTGGGGACATGCCACCGCAGGTCTAAGCATTAAGACAGTGGGTTCAGCTGGTAAGTTCGATAGGATTGATGTGTTAAGATTTATAGAACAACAGCCGAAGTTAGTGTAAGGACATTAATTATGCATATATCCAATAAACAATCTATACCAGTCATTGATTTAAGCCCACTTTATCAAAGTGATTCACAAGCGATGGATACTCTAGTGCAGCAAGTGTATGATGCTTACTCTAGAATTGGATTTGCCTATATAGCTAATCATGGTGTTCCCACTAATCTAATTGATAATGTATTTAAGTCTTCTTATCAGTTTCATGCCTTGACTATTGAAGAAAAATTGCGAATTGAGATAAATCGATTTCATCGTGGATATATACCTATTAATACCTCTACCGACCGAACTAGCGAGATAGAAAAAGCTGTGAGGCCAAATCAGAGCGAATCCTTCATGATGATGCATGAACTAGCGCCTGATGACCCTGATGTGTTACAGGGAGCCCCACTTGCCGGCCCCAATCAATGGCCATCTGATTTAGAAGGATTCAAAGAAATAGTTATAAGCTATCATGATAGACTAGCAGTGTTATCACATAAACTAGTGAAAGTGTTTGAGTTGGCTCTAAATACCGATAATTTATCTAAGTATTTTGCGAGACCTACAACTTGGTTGCGTTTGTTACATTATCCTTCGTTAAACGTGGAAGATCCTGAAGATCTTTTTGGTTCGAATCCACATGTAGACTATGGGTTTATAACAATACTGGCGCAGGATGAGGTGGGTGGGCTGCAGGTTAGGAGTGTTACAGGTGACTGGATTGATGTACCTTATATGCAGGATTGTTTCGTCATGAACACAGGTGAGGTTCTACGTCACTGGAGCAACGGTAGATTGTTGGCTACACCGCATCGAGTGGTAAATAGGACAGGTAAAGAGAGGTATTCGTGCCCATTTTTCTTTGATCCAAATATTCATTCCCGCATTAGTACGTTGCCTAGCTGTGTAGACATAGGAGAGCAGAGCAAATATACAGACACTGTTTTTGGCGATATGGTGATGAATCATTTACAATCGAATCATGACCAACATGATGAAAATGAGTGAAGTATTTATCTGTGTCCAGATGTATTGCGACAAAATCTTTATGGTATGAACACTGATCGTATCACCAATACACTAGTAGAGCTTTGCGAGATTCCAAGTCCGTCTCGATGTGAACGTCCTGTTGCTGACTACATACTCTCACGTATTAATTCGCTTGGTTTAGATACGGTTGAGGATAACGCAGGAGATGATCTTAATGGTGATACCGGCAATATTATTGTTAGAGTTGATGGCAAGAGTTCATCTTCGTTGTTGTTGACTGCACACATGGATACAGTGATGCCAGTAGGTGGTTTACCAGATCGGATTAATGTAAACATCACCGATGGTGTAGTACATACTGACCAGAACTCAATCCTGGGTGCAGATGATAAAGCCGGGATTGCAATCGCGTTAGAGGTATTACATCATAGAGTTGAAACTTCAAACGATATGCACCCACTTGAAATAGTTTTCACAGTACAAGAAGAAATAGGTGCAAGGGGTGCGGCGTATCTAGACAAGGATTCCATAAGTGCTGAACAGGGCTTTGTTCTTGATGGAGATACGCCAGTTGGTACAGTGATTGTGAGTGCTCCCCATAAACTCAGATATGATTTAGTGGCGAGGGGTGTAGCAGCACATGCTGCGTTGGAGCCAGAAAAGGGTATCAATGCTATTAAAGCTATGAGTGCAGTGGTGACGGAACTACCTTGTGGCAAGATTGATAGCAACACAGTAACTAATTATGGGATAGTGAAAGGTGGGAACGCAACAAATGTAATCCCTGATATAGTAGAGTTAATCGGAGAACTTAGGGGACATGATCTAGATCATGTTCAGCATGTACAAAAACAAATCGAGGAGACTGCCCATCGTGTTCTGGAATCGAGTGGAGCATCGGCTGAGATTGTCTGGACAGAGCTTTATCCGGGTTACAGTGTGTCGTTGGATGAATTGTGTATTCGGTATTTCGTTTCAGCGTGCAATAAGTTTAATATGCAAGTGGATTACATTACGACTGACGGGGGAGGTGACGCAAACCCATTAAATGGTTCAGGTATCACTTGTGTTCCGTTTGGTTTAGGTATGAAAGCAATACATACAAATCAGGAAAACATAAGGCTTGCTGATTTACACAAGGCTTTTCACCTCCTCTTAGAATGTGTCACCTTATGATCTTGAATTTGTATAACTATCGACACATGTATGGTACAAATAATATGTTTGTGTTCATGACATAAATTGGCACCTGTCAAATTACTATTAATTTTAGTGGAAGGGTTGCGTTCTTTGTGATAGAATGTCATTGCCATCGTGTTATTGAAATTTAGTTTGCACAGATCCAATTTCATATACGCGCAATTCTTCAAGGAGGTGCTAGGAATATAAGCCAATAGGATAAAAAGGGTTAACTTAAGAAGCAAATAGCTAACTTGTTAGTTATATTAGGTTTTTATAGTATTATGTGATGGAATGTGGTAAGTTGTAAATTTGTTACTCTACGAATAACAGATTAACTAAAAAGTATTACATGAGGAGAATAGTTATGAAACTTCGTTATATAGTATCAGGATTGATAATGGCCTCCCTGCTCTTGGGAGCCTGTCAGCCTGAGGTAGTAGAAGTGATCAAGGAAGTTCCAGTGGAAAAGATCGTCGAAGTTGAGAAGATTGTTGAAGTTGATTCTTCAGCAGTATCTCTCGATGCCGATCCCGACAAGAATCCTGTCACTTTGAAGTTCCTCGCTCTTTCTGATGATGATCAGTTGAATGCATGGAGAGAGCAGTTAGGTGAGTTCCAGAAGATAGATGGTGGAAAATGGTCCTATGTTGATCTCGAGTTTGAGACCATTCCATTCCGTGAGCTTTTCCCCAAGATTGAAGCTTCTGTTGCAGCCGGCTTGCCTTGGGACTTGTATCAGGCAGATGGTCCTGACATGAAGCATTATGGCTTCAACCGCGTTATCTATGATATGAACGACCTATTCACGGCTGATGAGAAAGCACAATGGTTCCCACAGTCTATAGAAGAAGGTAGTTTCCGTGGCCGACTTTTGGGACCACCGATCCTACAATCTTGTTCCTTGCTTATGTACAACAAGGATATGACAGATGCCGCCGGTATTAACCCACCTGCAGCTTTGGCAGATTCTTGGACCATGGATGAGGCAATGGACGCATGGGTAAAAACAACTTTGGATAATGATGGTGACGGTGTGCCTGATCAGTGGGG
>CAJWIA010000148.1 GCA_913040765.1 uncultured Anaerolineales bacterium
TCTGAAAGAACTGGCCTTCATATTATTATGAGCACTGGTTGGTATCGTCAACCTTTTTACCCAGAGACTATTGATCGTGATTCAACTCAAAGCATAACCGATCAGTTTGTTCAAGAGCTTACTCATGGAGTGGCAGGAAGTGGAATCCAGGCTGGAATCATTGGTGAAATTGGCATTGACCTTGATTATGCCACCGCTCAAGAGGAACGTGTTCTCCGTGCTGCAGCTAGAGCACAACAGACTACAGGAGCTCCGTTATCTACGCATGCATCTTTATATCCAGTCGGTTTACTACAGCTGGAAATTCTTAAGGAAGAGGGAGCTGATCTGAGCAAGGTCATCATAGGACATTGCGATACTTACTTGGAGCAAAGCTATCACTTGGAATTGCTCAATAAGGGTGCTTATATTCAGTTTGATACAATCGGTCGAGAACACATGAATCCGGATGCTAGACGAGCGGATGCTCTGGTAGATTTGTTGCGGCTTGGCTGGATCGAGAAATTGCTTTTGTCAAGCGATCGTTGTTATCGATCCGATTTGCATGCATTTGGTGGAGCTGGATATGATGTTGTATTCAATAAATTTTTCCAAATGCTTCGTGACCGTGGAGTGACAAGAGAAGAGTTTGATGTTATCACTATAGATAATCCTAGTAGAGTGCTGATGTGGTAAATTATTTTAGGTTAATGAGATGATATACATGATGTATGTCAGAAAATAACCAGGACATCTATAGCAACGATTGGTTGTCTCACGATCAATGCACTTTGCATATACACAAGTGTATTGATCTTATATCATTTTTCGAGTAATTTGCGAGTTGCGATGAGTCTGGAAATATCAATAACTCAATGTTCTTATAAGTACATTTATAAAGGAGTATAAGAGTAATGGAAGAATCTAATATGGCACTTACCCATGAAGATGCTCTAGAATTGCTAGCTTTTTTGATAACTAGTGCACATGGTTGTCTCAGGGAATCTTCAGATTATGGTCACTATAGACTGATTACAGGTGCGGAAAGATTAGCTCGGGCTTGGGAGCCACGATCTACAGGTCAAATATCTTCCTTTTTAAGGAGTTTGTCTACTCGTACTGCTAGCGAATCTTCATATATTGATTCGGATCCGGATAGATATATGAATTACTTGGCTGAATGTTGTCAATCAATTGCCGAAGAGATCAAACAGAGAAATATTACCGGGGATGGCAGATAAAAATGAACAACGCATTCGTTGAAATGATTCGGTCACGACGGGTTGTCAGAAATTACACTGATGAGACTGTAAGTGAAACTGTTCTATGGAAAATTTTGGATACCGCAAGATGGGCACCAGCGGCTCGAAACCGTAGATACAATCGTTATATTTGTCTGAATGACAAGGAAACCATCAGAAAAATTCAAATGGTGTCACCTGGAATGGGGGCGGGGTTACCAAATGCTCTAATTGTTGTTTGTATTGATTGGGATTTAGCTGCATATGAGGTAATGGACCGCACTTATCAAACATCATATATTGATGTAGGTACAGCTGTGGAGAATATGCTATTAGCAGCGCACGCACAAGGTGTGGGTGCATGGCCTATGACATCTTTCAGTCCAGATGCTGTCCGCATTTTGCTTAATATACCTGACAACCTGGCTCCTATAATGTTCGTGGGTCTAGGGTGCCCAGCAAATATCCCAAAATCAACTGTGAAGAAGCCAAAAATACGCGTTCGAATTGAGGACTTCGTGCAATGGGGTTCGTTTCCGCAGAAGGCAGATATTGAGTGAGGAGAGATAATGAGGATTTCAGTTGATGTAGGAGGAACCTTTACAGATGTGATTGTCATGAACAATCAGAACGATACACTTCAATTTTATAAGGTCGAAACTACGCCGAATGATCCATCAGATGGTGTTTTGCGTGGTTTTCACAAAACTGGATTGCGATTTGAAGAATTTGAGTATTTTATACACGGTACAACATTAGGTATTAATGCTCTCTTAACGCAGACTGGAGCTAGAGTAGGAATTGTGACAACTAAGGGATTTCGAGACGTATATGAGTTAGGAAGATTGGACCGGGATGAAATGTATGACCTAAAGTACAAAAAACCCCCAACGCTTGTACCGAGGTACTTGAGGTTTGAAGTCGAGGAGAGAGTGACCTTTGACGGTAATATTCATATTCAATTTAATGAGGACAATGCTAAGGATGTTGCTAGTCAAATCAGAGATCATGGTATTGAGTCTGTGGCTATTTGCTTCTTGCATAGTTACTCGTATCCAGAACATGAACAGAAGATGGCTGAAGTAATTCTTGACGAGTGTCCGAATATTGAGGTTACATTATCTAGTGCACTGAGTCGTGAATATAGGGAGTATGAAAGAACTAGTACTGCAGTGATGGATGCGTACGTCAAGCCTATAACTCGTAGATATCTGCAGGGTTTGAACCGATCTTTGAAGAGTGAGCAATTCACCGGCAATTTTCTGTTGACTCGGTCTGGTGGTGGTGCTATGACTTTGAATACTGCTATGGAACAGCCGGCACATTTGATACTTTCTGGTCCAGCTGGTGGTGTAATAGGTGCCAGGAGATTTGGAGACCTAATTGATGTAAATAATCTGATCACTATAGATATGGGTGGTACGAGTTTGGATGCATCTCTCATTGCAGAGGGTAGTATGAATGTGTTAAACCAGCAGGTTTTTGGAACTTTACCAATGATGGTTCCAACTATAGATATCAAGACAATTGGTGCAGGAGGTGGAAGCATTGCCTGGGTAGATGAAGGTGGACTAATGCAAGTAGGACCACAAAGTGCAGGTGCAGTGCCAGGGCCCGTGTGTTATGGCAAGGGTGGTGAATTGGCTACAGTAACCGATGCTGCTTTGATAGCAGGCTACATAGCAGAGACTAATTTTCTTGGTGGTGATATTGAGCTGCATAGATCTCCTGTTGAAAAAGCAATTGACAAACTTGCTGCAAAATTGGATATGAGCCCTAAGGAAGTGGCTACAGGAATAATTCAAATCAGCGAAGCCAAAATTGTGGCAGCTGTGCGGGAAATATCTATTGAGCGTGGATATCATCCGAAAGATTTTTCTCTATTCGCATATGGGGGAGGCGGAGGTTTGATCGCTGCCCAAGTAGCAAGGTCATTAAGTATCCCTAGACTGATAATACCACCTGGTGCTGCAAACTTCTCTGCTCTTGGTATGTTGTTCGTAGATGTAATCCATGATTTCTCACAAACCCATCTTCAGAACTTAGAGAACGCAGATTTAGGATCAATAATTGATATTTACTCGAATCTATTGACTAACGCTAGTCATGCATTGTCTGAAGATGGGTTTGACAAGCAACTTCAGACAATGCAATATTATGCGGATTTGCGTTACGAGGGTCAAGAACATTCTGTAAACATTCCAATATCCATGACTGATTTGAAGGAAGAAAACGTAACCACAATAACTAATACTTTTAATAGTGTACATCTACAAAGCTATGGTCATAAAATGGATCATCCTGTCGAAATAGTTACTTTGAGAGTAAAAGGTATTGGTGAATTACCAGTGCCAAAATTGCCAACAATTAATAAAGGAAACGGAGAGACGGACGGTGCCATTCAAGGTGAAAGGACTGTCTATTTATATGGTGCTAATGATGCTATAAGCTACACGTTATATGACCGAAATGCTCTTAGATCCCAAGACAAGTTTGAAGGGCCTGCGATTATTGAGGAGTCTACTTCTACCACGGTAGTTCACGAACATGATCTAGTTACAGTAGGTGAATTTGGAGAGTTGATGGTGGAGCATGCAATTTAGACACAATAAACACGAGGTAATGTAATGAATGGGATTGACCCGATTACAATTGAAGTGATTCGAAACTATTTACTATCAGCAGCACGAGAAATGAATAGAAATTTGATACGCACAGCTTACAGTACAATTATTTATGAAGTTAAAGATTTTGGTGTTGGTATCTATGACAATCAATGTCGTTTATTAGCTGAAGCACCTGGACTAGCTATTTTTACTAGGGGTAATGATTATGCACTTAAACAGATAGTGCAATACTTGGGACATGAAAATATACATCCTGAAGATATAATTTTGCTAAATTATCCCTATATGAGTGCGGCGCACACATTAGATGTTACAGCTGCTGCACCTATCTTTCATGATGACAAACTGGTTGGTTTCAGTGCAGTGAAGCAGCATTGGAAAGACCTGGGTCAAAAGGACCCTGGATATTGCACCGATACAACAGATGTGTATCAAGA
>CAJWIA010000149.1 GCA_913040765.1 uncultured Anaerolineales bacterium
AATTTATTATTCAAATCCTGAAACGATTGATTAGGAATAAACGCCTCTCCTCGCACAACCAAATTGATAGGCAAATCAATGGATCCTTTAACGGGCACACGCAAAGGTAGTGAACGTACTGTACGTAGATTTCTTGTTATATCTTCGCCGACATACCCATCTCCGCGAGTACAGCCTTTTATGAAAAGTCCATTTTCATAATGTAAGACTACCGTCAACCCATCAATCTTGGGCTCTACAACTAGCTTTGTGGAGCCCACTCTTTTATCTAGTTTTGATATCCGAGCGAACCATGCCTCTGTACCAGAAGGATTATTTACTTTGCTCAAACTAAGTATAGGATTAGGATGATCAACTTTATTAAACTTATTAGAAGGATACCCACCTACCCGTTGAGTAGGTGAATCATCTTTTATTAATTCAGGATATTGGCTCTCTAAATCCTGTAGTTCCCTGAAGAGGTCATCGAAGTCGCTATCAGAAATACTGGGGGATTGCGTCACATAATAAAGATAATTATGGAGCTGCAGTTCACCACGCAACTGTGCAACTCGTGCAGTTATGTCACTCGGTATCATGTACTTAATTATAGAACAAGGTTCAATCGCACAATAACGTCTTATACAACAAAAATATTAGTCAATTTGTGTAACATGGCGCCTGATCATACAAGTACCAAGTGCTGGGGACACTAAGTATAACTATGATGTGCTAAAATCATAATTCAAATATATGCTCATGAACAATACACACAAAGCCAACAAACAAACAATCAGTTCAGCCTACACCAATTCAATAGAAGTAATCTTTCGCGATGTCGATTCTTTTGGACATGTGAATAACGCAGTATATTTCACTTATCTAGAAACGATACGTGTCAAATATTTTCAGGAACTTAAAACACGGTCAGGAATAGATGCAATGGATATGATAGTTGCTCAAGCAACATGCAACTACAAATCGCCAGCCTACATTGCTGAACAACTTGATATAAGTATTGGTATAACTAGATTTGGCAAGAAAAGCTTTGATTGTATGTATACAGTTAATACTGACAAAGGACGCAAAATTGCATCGGCAAAAACGATACAGGTGGCTTACGATTACAACACAAACACTAGTGTAGTGGTACCTGAACAATTCAAGCAAGCAGTAATAGAATATCAGGGTGGTTTATGCTTTCCTGAAATGTAACTATTGAAGATATACTTAGGATAACTGCAGATATGCTATCAAAATTATGTTCAACAGGGATCGTCCTACTAACATTCACAATTCTGGCGTTCGGATGTACCCAAGAAGAGAATATTACCAAAACCCAAACTAAAGACTCTGCTGCTCAACAGGTTCCTACACAAAACAGCAATGTACTAGAAACGCCTCCACCGAGTGCCACTAAAATAACTCCGGCAACCAAGCAATTACAGCCAAATACTGTAGACCCAGACTCAAATGAAGAGCCTGTAAAAGCCCCTACTATAGTTATCGATTCGAATGTTGAGGCATCAGGTTCAGAAATACTTTCAAGTTCAACCAACTCCTTAGTTGACATTTGGACTCTAGCTGCAGAAGTGGATACAATCGGTCCTGAAGGTGTCAGTCCCGAGGCAGTGGTGTTAGATGATGGCACTGTACGGCTATACGTCACAAGTATGGGTATTGAAATATGGGAATCTTCAGATGGGTTATCCTTTACAAGGGTATCCGCCAGGACACCACCAGGGTCTGATCCTACTGTAATACGCACCTCTAACGGATGGAGAATGTATTTTACAGAACACTCCAACAAAGGACCAGATAGTGGAGGTGCTCAAATACGTACTGCTATAAGCACTGATGGTATAGACTGGGTTGTAGATTCTGATACTGGTATTGTGCAGGAAACAGACCGACGCGCATGGGGAGTTCCAGACTCTTTTGTTCTCCCTAATGGTCAAATCCGCATTATGTGGACAGATATGGTTCCAAACAAGAAACGAGAGGTAATTCGTTCTGCTACAAGCCCTGATGGGATTAGTTTTATTAAAGATGCAGGCCTACGTCTTTTTGGTGGATTCGTTGACTCATACGTACTTACAGGTACACCCAACTTTATGCTGGTATCTACCACACCGCCAGGTGGTCCTATAAGCAAACCCCAACGTTTGTTCTTAGCAAGATCTGAAAACGGACTAGATTGGACCACTGATGCGGTTCCACTATTAGACCGAACCCCAAGAAATGCTCTAGACCCTACTGCTGTGTACATAGGCGAAGGTAATTGGAGAATTTACTATGTTTTGACAGACGGTCCAGATCCTTTTCAAGGATTTCGTATTGCTAGTGCGATACTTTCAAGTCCGATAACACCGGTACCAGAACCCACGCTTTCTGCTCCTCTAGCAAATGACGAACAAAATACAGCAGACAAAGAAGTGTCAGAAGCAACATGTGAGGATACACGCTACACATTTGAAGATCTAGGTGTAGTGCTGACAGCACAAGATGCGGGTAATCCAGACCCCATGGCTCCTATGGCTAATCCATCATCATTGCAGCTGACTGATGGGGATATAAGATTATTCTTTACCAATGCTGGTGCAGGTATAGGCAGTGCAATTTCTACAGATGGAATAACATTTTCTTATGAAGGTATTAGAATATCTGCCCCACAAGCCATGAATCAGGGGGTAAATCTAGGGCCTTTGCGAGTATACAGACTTCCCGATAATAGAATCCGGCTATTTGTGGGATCATCACAAACTGGTGTACAGTCGTTTATAAGTGATGATGAAGGTCA
This sequence comes from uncultured Anaerolineales bacterium, assembly GCA_913040765.1. Classification (GTDB taxonomy): domain Bacteria; phylum Chloroflexota; class Anaerolineae; order Anaerolineales; family UBA11657; genus UBA11657. The sequence continues at coordinate 2,780 of CAJWIA010000149.1, forward strand.
AACATTCACTGTAGAGCCAGGAGAAAGAATCACACAAGCAAATGCTGAAATGAAGGCTGTTCAGAAGCTTAGTATCATCCCTTTAGAGAATGGAAAATGGCAAGGCTACTTTGGGCCAGCACCACAACATGGACCCCCAGGTGAAGGTGCTAGCCAAGGTGGCCCACCAAATCATTGGCTGCGCCGAGCGACATCTAGCAACTTGTTCGATTGGATCGTAGAGCCTGGGATAATCATAGGACCTGGAGCACCCTATCTAACCGCATCAGCACGCGAGGTTTTTCCACTACTACGTAATGACGGTTGCGTAACTCTTTTCTATCAATTAAACAAGCCTCAGGATGCAGGAATAAGAGACTTTACAGGAGTTGCAGTAATAGGTTATAGCACTTCCGAAAATGGGACTGTATTTAGGGAGCAGCAGGTACTAGTAAATAAACGCGACCCAGCAGGACCTGACATCATTAGGCTCCAAGACCAAACTTACTTGATGTATCATGATTCTACTGAAAGAAGTGGCTATGGGCATGGTATAAGAGTAGGACGCCTAGCAGTAGTTGACGATTAAAGCTATCTGTTAGGTAATAATATATAAGCTATACCATAGTACACTCTCCGCATGAATAGGGTCTTCAGGTACACTGGATTTGGAAATCACCGCACGAATTGTTTGTTTGGCACAGACAAAACTATTTATCATTTTGGCAAATAACGATCCGGCGTATGGTTTCTAGATTCATCAAAACAGCAATCACATTTAATATCAGGTAGGCTTGATTAAATATTGCACCCAGAAAAATCAGGAATACCCTGCCATCACGCCCAATTCTTACCCCTTTCTGGATGCGGTTTTTCATGAGCTTGTCGTATTTGTCCGCTGTGTAGCTCAACATAAACGTACCGATGATGGCTGAAAATCCTATCGCCAAAGCCCAGAAAGACAAGTATTGTCTATAAACATACCAAGTTAGTCCAAACAACAAAAAGGCATCTGCATACCGGTCAAGTACTGAATCGACCCACCGGCCATAATCAGAAGATAAATATTTCAGACGGGCTACTTCACCGTCAGAGCCGTCAATAATCGAGGCAAATTGCGCGATTATTCCCGCCAAAGCCAAAAACCAATAGGTACCCAGCGCAAAAAGTCCCGCCGCAATCACCGAAAGCGCGAAAGAGGAAAAAGAGATTTGAGTGGGGGCAATATTGAAATTAACCAGAGATTTAGATATGCGAGCAGAGATCGGGCGATTCAACCAATGTGAAACCGGACCGTCATTACTTTTCCCGCGCAACAAATCCAACAGCGCTTTTTCTGCTTTCTTAAAGCCATTTTCATCATCGACATCGATCCATAATCCCCTTGTTTGCATGAATTTTACGTGTTTATTCTCTGCCAAGATCGCTATTGCAGCAGATAAAGTTGTGTCATTATGAATTTCGCGAGCACGTTCCAATGCCTCAAATATCATCGGTGTACAAAGGAGAGTGCCGGTA
>CAJWIA010000150.1 GCA_913040765.1 uncultured Anaerolineales bacterium
GCTTTGCTATTTCAAACACTACGTTCATGTCGTGTTCTACTAAAACAAGCGTTACAGTATCTGGTAGTTTTTCAATTATTTGAATCATATTTGTAGTCTCTAAAACTGACATGCCAGCTGTGGGTTCATCTAGCAACAAAGCTTTGGGCTTCATTGCTATAGCAATTGCAAGATCGAGCACTCTCTGTTGACCATAGGACAGGGTATCCGTCACTCGATTTTTGACCATACTTAAACCAAATGTATCCAGCAATCTCTGTGACTCAGATATCATTGGCGTTAATATAGACTGTTTCCGAAACAAGTGGTTCGCAATCCCAAGACGATTCTGTAAAGCAATGTATATGTTTTCAATAACGGTTAAGTCGCTAAACAGCTTATTGTGTTGAAACGTACATCCCACCCCAAGTTTGGTGCGGGATTGAATTGGCAAATTTGTTATTTCTTGTTTACCCAAAAAAACAGCACCTTTTGTGTCTGATAACTGCCCATTGATTGCTTTTAGGAGTGTTGTCTTACCTGCTCCGTTAGGACCAATAATGGCATGCCGATCTCCTGACTCAATCTCCAAGCTAATTTTATTGATGGCAGCTAGTCCGCCAAAATGTACACTTAATTCACATATACGTATATTGGTCATCGGTTGTTTTTGAGTTTTTTCAATAGTATTCCCATGATTCCATTAGGGGCGCATAGGACAAATACAATCAACATTATCCCCATGTAGCTTTGCCAATTGTTTGTGTAAGTACTAGTAATATTGGGTAATAATCTCATCAAAGTGGCACCAATTACTGGACCTATCAGAGTTCCAACTCCACCTAAGATTACCATTATCAATGCTTGTCCTGATATGGTCCAGTAAAGATTTTCTGGAGATGCATGCCAATAAAATTGTGCGAGCAGCATACCAGCTATTCCAGCTATAACACCTGCTAGCACAAATATGCTAATTTTATAATTTAGGGTCTTATAACCTAATACTTGCATGCGCATCTGGTTCGACTTGATACCTTTTAAGGCTAATCCAAATGGGCTATGTATTATATTATGCAAGCCAAAATATATTGCCACAAATGTAGTCACCACAAAATAGTAGAATGCTGTGCGGGACTCAAATGAGTATTTCCATATTCCTAAGTCTATTTCTGGGCGCGGTATTCCAATTAGTCCATCAGAGCCACCAGTTACCGCAGACCAACGCATTGCTACACTGAATAGCATTTGGGCGAAAGCAAGTGTAATCATTAGGAAATAAATTCCATCAGTACGAAGAGCTAACGATCCAACTATTAGAGCTATGATACCGGTGCCTACAATAACTATGGGTAATGTTAACAAGATATTGTTGGTGAGACTAAGTGTTAGATCGTTCACGCCGCTAACATATGCAATTATGTAAGCGCCTAAACCAAAAAATGCTGCATGCCCAAAGGATGGTAATCCAGTGTATCCAACAAGTAGATTTAGACTCATAGCAAAGATAGAAAATATCAGAACTTCTATTACTAAACTAATCGTATATGTGTTTGCCAGGTAAGGAGCTGCAATGGCAAGAATAACTATGATGACAGCCACTAGTATGTTACGTGACAAAAGCCGTTGATACATAGTATCTAATCTTTCTATCATCAATTACTTTGTGCTCCAAACAAGCCCATAGGCTTGGCAAGTAAGACTATTGCCATTAGAGCGAATATCAAAAATAAAGATATTTCGGGTAGTAGTGCTTTGCCAAAGGTATCAGCGATACCAATCAATAGGCTTCCAAAAAATGCTCCTTGAAGGCTTCCTAATCCGCCGACGATCACGACAGCTAATGTCAAAACAAGGATTTCAAACTGCAATCCAGGGTATAGACTGTGTAGAGGAGCCCCTATGACACCAGCCAATGCAGCTAAAGCGGATCCTAAGCCAAATATGCCTGTAAAAATTACCTGTATGTTGATGCCTGATTCGCTGACTAAGTTCTTGTCAAACACACCAGCTCGTAAAATTATTCCCAGGCGTGTCCTTTGCATCAAGATCCATAGTACAACGGCTATTGTTAATCCTATTCCAATTACTACTAGTCTGTACAATGGAAATTGCGAGTCTAATATTGAAATTGATCCATCTAATAGAAGGGGAGTTTTCACGGTTACAACATATGTGCCCCAGTTTGAACGAATGATGTCCGCTGTAATTAGAGCAAGACCCATAGTAAAAAGTACTTGCTCTAGATGTCGATGCTTTCCATATAGACGTCGCAGAAAAAGAAATTCGATTGTGGCTCCTACTAATCCGACCAAGATTGGAACTATGAGTAATGCCACCCAATAACTTCCAATCTTACTTATCATTGTATAACCTATGTATCCACCTAAGACATAAAATGAACCGTGGGCCAAATTAATAAAGTTCATGTGTCCAAAAATCAGGGAGAGTCCTGCAGCCATAATAAATAGCAGCATACTGAACACAATGCTATTAATGGATTGAACTATCAGGTCGTTCATGTAATTATGGGAATAAATACTTACTTTGTCTCATTACATATTTATTGCTGATCTCAGTCAAAATTTTGTCTCAGCCGAGAGAATTGTCGCCTGGATCGGTAAATTCACCTAGGTCTTCAATAACCACATTGTGAAGCTTTCCTTCAATCTCTTTGACTTCTCTTACATATACGTGCTGGGTAGGATTCTGAGATTTTGGATCTAATTTAAATGGACCACGGGGACTACTAAAACTGACGTCGTGTAGAGATTCTAGCATTCTACTAGTAGCGCTAGTGTCTCCCTGTACCTCATCCAAAATATTGGAAATTATTCTACCTGTATCATAACCCTGTACTGCAAAAACATTAGCATCCACATTAGTGCGATCCTTGTATGCAGTTATAAACTTACGGTTAGTTTCGTTGTCAAGTAAGAGTGCCCAGTGTAGTCCGCTTATTGCTCCCAGTGCAGCTGATCCTTGGGCAGGCAATACATCCTCTTCGACTGCAAAACCAGAGCACACTAAAGGTATGTCCTTGCTTAAACCAAATTCATCGTAGGCTTTTACAAATGCCACTGCAGCACTTCCACTATAAAAACAGAAAACCATGGACGGGTTGGATTTGCGAATCTCTGTGATAAATGGTGCTGGGTCTCCCATAGAAGGGAATGGTGTAAATTGTTTGCCCAATATTGTGCCGCCAGCTGATTGGAAACTATGAGCGAATGCGTCAACCATGTTGTGTCCAGCACCATAGTCGGGTGCACTCATGAACACCTTATTGCCGACATTGTGATATGCCCATAATCCAAGCGGCCAATTCGGTTGCCAGTTACTGAAAGATGACCGCCAAATATAAGGCGATTTCATATCGCGGCTGATTTTATTTCCTCCGGCATTAGCACAAATAAGGAGTTTTTTGTTGTTATGGAAATATTCTCGGAGTCCGTAGAGTACCCCGGTACTGACTATGCCAGCTACTAAGTCTACTTTATCTTGCTCTATCAGTTTGCGTGCCTTTTGTTGTGCTATATCAGGCTTCATCTCTGTATCTTCGGCGACTATTTGAACATTCCGTCCACCTGCCCGGTATCCCAATTGGTCTAGATACATTTCTAATCCAGCACTAATGCTATCGCCCAAAGTAGCATATATTCCAGAGTATGGTAATAGGACACCGATTTTAATTGGTACATCACTAGTGCTTGAAGAACTTCGGTTACTACAGGCTGTAGCTAGACTGCCGGTATATGCTACAGCTCCTGCTCCAGCTAGCTTAAGTATTTTGCGTCGAGAATAAGATCGGATTATAGGGTGCGTAAAATCAGTTTGTGGTTTATGACTAATCATATATGTTGCCTAAAAATATTTTTAGGTGTGTGGTATTAGAAACACCTTGCTGGACTACTTTTGCGTTTTGAGTTTACATGCAAAGGAAATTGAATATATTAACTCAACTACTGTTGCTTAATGTTGTTACTTTAACAATTGTTTCAACATTTCACCTCTTTGTTCTCGAAGTGCTATACCACTGGCTCCGCGTTGAATTCCTATTATTTCGGCTAGTATTGAGAGTGCCACTTCAGCGGGAGACTCAGCGCCTATATCAAGTCCGGCAGGAGTGTACACTTGTCTCAATGTTGCAGGTTCAGTATCATTTTCTATAAGTCGTCGGAAAAGTTCTCTAGCTTTAGATGGACTCGCAACTAGTGATATGAATGCTGGGTTAGCTGCAAGAGCTTGCTCTAATGCAGGCAAATC
>CAJWIA010000151.1 GCA_913040765.1 uncultured Anaerolineales bacterium
TGTAGAAGCTCACTTGCTCAATTATCAGGGCAATCTCTATGGTCAGCGTATCTCGCTGGATTTTGTGGATCGTTTACGTGATGAACGTAAATTTACAAGCGTAGAACATCTTGTTTCGCAAATACACCAGGACGTTTCAGAAGCATCATTACGATTAGTGTAATGGCAGAACATATTGAGCTAGTGCGAGTGTATTAAGTTGTATATGGTAGACAGTAATAGGAGTGTAAAGTAGATGGGAAATGTGAAATTAGTAACAGTAACGCCTGATGCAGAATCGCAAATGGCCTACATTGCTAGAGTGTCTAATCCCAATAATCAAGATAATGATAACTTTGCTGGACTACTAAAGTATTGTATTAAGCATGGTCACTGGTCTGTGTTTGAACAGGCATATATGACACTGGAAATAAATACAACAAGGGGTATAGCTGTACAAATATTGCGACATCGCAGCTTTACTTTTCAGGAGTTTTCACAAAGATATGCTGATGTTGGACTACTGGATGAAGGAATTCCTATTCCGGATTTACGAAGGCAAGACACTACTAATCGTCAGAACAGTATTGATGATGTTCCATTAGAAGAGCAACATAGTCTCAGAAATAAAATTGCTGTGCATTTCCAGGCGGCAGAAGAGTTATATAAGGAACTCTTAGAACAGGGTATTGCCAAAGAGTGTGCTCGATTTGTTTTACCTATTGCCACTCCTACCAGGATATACATGACAGGTTCGGTGCGATCTTGGATTCATTACATTAATTTACGCAGCGGACATGGTACTCAGAAGGAACATACAAGGATTGCTGATGAGTGCAAAGTGATTTTTACTAAGGAATTTCCTGTGTGTGCTGAAGCAGTAGGCTATCTATGATAAATGTCTTTACATATCGTACCGTTCAAATAGTTGAATCTAATATGTGTAGGTTTTTTATCATATAATCCGTGAGATCATTCTATAAAGTCATAATGTAATGGTAGCGTCGGAGACTTTTCAATAGTAATGTCTATTCCTGCAAGTGCTTCTTCGGATGCTGAGTTAATTATTTCAGGGTTGTTAGCGTGAATAGTAAATAATGGGTCACCTGTATTAATGCGTGAGCCAACTTTTTGATGTACTACAATTCCAACAGCCAAGTCTATAGGGTCATTTTTTCGTTCTCTTCCGGCGCCAAGCATTACAGCGGCTTTTCCGATATTGATGGCATCTATCCGAGACAGGAAGCCATCCTGAGGAGATTTAACAGTTGAGATGATTTTTGCTTTGTCTAGTTGTTCTGGATTGTCTATGTAATTCGTATCTCCCCCTTGTGCAGCAACCATTTTCAGTAATTCTTGAAATGCGGTTCCGTCCTTGAGTGTCTTGCTTGCTAATTCTGAACCGGCCGACACACTATCGACTTTTCCGGACAAGTGAAGCATATGGCCGGCCATTTTTAGACAGTGTTCGCGCAGATCCGGTGGGCCGTCGTCTCGAAGGGTTTCTATAGCCTCCCTAACCTCCAAAGCGTTGCCTACGGCATATCCAAGTGGTTGGTTCATGTCGGATATTACAGCCACTGTTTTGCGCCCACTATTTCGTCCTATCGCAACCATAAGCTCTGCTAATTCTCGCGCATCTTTCAGTGTTGTCATGAATGCACCGTTACCGGTTTTGACGTCTAGGACGATGGCTTGGGCTCCAGCAGCAAACTTTTTACTCATTATCGAACTGGCTATTAATGCATTGCTTGCTACGGTCCCAGTGACATCACGTATTTTATATAGCTTTCCATCTGCAGGAGCCAGGCTTGCTGATTGACCAGCGACTACGATCCCAGTTTCTTTTATTTGGGCTCGGAATTGATCGGAGGTGAGCTGTATCTGCAATCCTGGTATGGCTTCAAGTTTGTCTAGTGTTCCTCCTCCGTGACCAAGTCCTCGACCTGATATCTTAGCTACGACAACACCACAAGCGCTTACTATAGGTGCTAATACAAGGGTGGTCTTATCTCCTACTCCTCCCGTAGAATGTTTGTCGACTACTACGCCGGGTATGAGATCACTTAGGTCTAAGGTGTCACCGGAATTAGCCATTGCTATGGTAAGGTCAGTGGTTTCACGCGCAGTCATACCTCGAAAAAAGATTGCCATAGACATAGCTGCTATCTGGTAATCAGGTATATTTCCTGAGGTAAAATTTTGCACAAACCACTCGATTTCCGAATTACTTAATTCTTCACCATCACGTTTCTTCAGAATTAGATCTATAGTACGCATATCTTTGTGTCTCCAATAAGTGGCAATCAGTATATCATCAGCGAAACGAACGAAAAAGGTACTATAATACTGTTATGTTATCGCGACAGGTTATTTTATTGTGAAACCTACAGATTTGATTCTTTCTGGTGCTACTGTAGTAACTGCGAATGAAACGTGGGATGTATTTGATACTGGCACAGTGGTAATTAGAGGGGACAACATAGTTGAAGTTGGTTCCGCTAATGAAATAAATAATCAATACGAAAATGCGTTGACAATCGATTGCAGTGGCAAGACCATAATCCCAGGTTTGATCAATGCGCATACGCATGCGGCTATGACCTTATTGCGGGGTCTTGCAGATGATCGGCGTCTAGATGTGTGGCTACTTGGATATATGATGCCAGTAGAAAAAGAGTTTGTTACTTCTGAATTTTGTCGCATTGGTACCCAGCTTGCTTGTGCTGAAATGATACGGTCTGGTGTTACATGTTTTGCTGACATGTATTATTTCGAGCATGATGTTGCACAAGCCGTCGCAGATGTTGGCATGCGAGCTCTGTGCTCACAAAGTGTATTGAAATTCCCAACTCCAGACGCACCTAGTCTTGAAGATGGGCTTTTGAGGGCTCGCAAGTTTATTGAACATTGGCATGGACATTCTTTGATACTTCCATCAGTTGGGCCGCATGCACCTTATACAAGTACACGTGAGATGCTTAAAGCTTGCACTTCACTGGCACTGGAATATGATGTTCCAATTCATATACATATTGCGGAAACAGCGAAGGAAGTAGAAGAAAATCGTAGCGAACATAGTATGCCAGTAGTACCATGGGTAAAAAAGCAGGGTCTTTTTGATGCAAAAGTCTTAGCTGCTCATTGCGTACATTTAGATTCAGGTGAAATCAGCACGTTGCAACATTACCGAGCTGGTGTGGCTCATTGTCCGACCAGTAATCTTAAGCTTGCCTCTGGAATAGCACCCATCACTGAGATGTTAGATATTGGACTTAATGTGGGTATAGGTACTGATGGTCCTGCATCGAACAATGACCTAGATATGTTTGAGGAAACTCGTCTAGCCGCATTGCTAGCAAAAGGTGCAACAAGTGACCCAACCGTAGTACCTGCTAGGCAAGCTTTTGCCATGGCTACTATCATGGGTGCGCGTGCTTTGCACATGAGCGATATCACCGGATCTATCGAAGTTGGTAAACGTGCGGACCTAGTAGTGCTGGACTTGGATGTTCTGCATAACACTCCTACTTTTCAACGTGATCAAGACTCTATATATTCGCAAATTGTATATGTGAGCAAGTCTTCCGATGTGTCTGACGTGATGGTGAACGGTGAGTGGTTAATGCAAAATCGTCAATTGCTTACTGTTGATGAGGATCAACTGACTGCCTCAGCTACTGATTATGCTATCAAAATAGATGATTTTCTTATTGAGCGCGAGCAGAGCTTATTAAGTAAGCTAGTTGCGATAGGAGGCATGGAACGTCAAGAAAGTTTTGAAATTCAGGCTAAAGCACGTATAACAGATCCACAGAAAGTGATTGATGTTTTACAACAATATCCTTTCAATATTATTCGACATGTACGTTACCAGCAGTATGATACATATTTTTTGTTTGGCGAATCTGAGGATTATCGATTGCGTATTCGGGAAGATGATCTTGTAGATGCTGATGGCAAAGTAGAAAATGTAAGATATAGACTCACCCTTCTAGGTCCTGCTAAAGAGAAGGAATTTTCAGGTTCAATTTTGTTGTCGCGGTCGCGATATTTGGCACCTTCACCGCACACTTTGCGATTCTACCGTGAATATTTTGTTCCCGTGGAGGAACGTGAGGTGGAAAAAGATAGATTGCGCTGGCAGGTATCCTTCAGTGATGTGGAGTTTTATGTTAATCTCGATCGACTTAACAGTCCTGATTTGGGCACGTTTGTTGAAGTAAAAAGTCGTACCTGGAGTCAGCGAGATG
>CAJWIA010000152.1 GCA_913040765.1 uncultured Anaerolineales bacterium
TTAGGCGTGGGTGGTATGGTCAACTACTTGGTACCGTTATTGATAGGTGCATCTGACATGGCATTCCCCCGACTGAATGCATTTGGATATTGGATCAATGTTCCAGGCGCCGTACTACTGATCACAGCACTTTTTGTGGGTGGATGGGACACTGGATGGACAGGATATCCACCCTTAAGTGCTCGAGCTCCGATTGGTATTCAGCTCTTCTTTTTAGCTGTATATATGGTCGGTCTATCATCAATAGTTGGATCACTAAATTTACTTGTCACAGTGGCACGAATGAGGCCGCCAGGCATGAGTTTATTTAGAATGCCGATTTTTGTTTGGGCTGCCGTTGCAACGGCACTCATTCAACTTACTGCCACACAATTTATCGGTTTGTCATTTCTAATGGTACTGGTGGAACGTGTGCTAGGAATGGGATATTTTGATCCATTTATAACGGAAGCAGCTGTATCAGTAGGTTCACCTCCAGGTGACCCAATACTTTTCCAGCATTTGTTTTGGTTCTACTCTCATCCAGCTGTATATGTGTTTATTTTACCCGGACTTGGGATAATCAGCGAATTGCTACCGGTGTTTGCACGTAAACCATTGTTTGGCTATAAATGGATAGCTCTTTCTAGTTTATCAATTGCGTTAGTGGGCTTTCTGGTATGGGCGCACCATATGTTTGTAGCAGGCATGAGTGATTATCTCCGTATTCCATTTATGCTGGCTACGTTGTTAGTAGCTGTGCCGACAGGGGTAAAGTTCTTTAGTTGGTTAGGTACTATGTGGCAAGGTAAACTCACATTTCCGACGCCGATGTTATTTGTATTAGGAGCGATATCGGTATTCTTGATAGGTGGATTGACAGGTCCACCCAATGGTACTGTTACCACAGACCTATTTTTGCATGACACTTATTGGGTTGTGGGACATTTTCATGCCACAATGTTCGGTGGCTTTGTGTTCCCTTTCTTCGCAGCATTGTACTACTGGTATCCTAAAGTAACAGGACGCAATTATAGTGAGAAGTTGGGAAAATTACATTTCTGGCTAATGACTCCAGCATTCTGGGTGCAGAGCGTCGGCCAATCACTTACGGGTTTGAAAGGCATGCGTAGACGTATAGCAGATTATGATCCGGCTTTAGGTATTGAGAACTATCAACTAGCAATAACTATTGCAGGTATTGTTATTGCTGTATCAGTACTTGTGTGTATATACAATCTTTGGTATCACGCTCGTCATGGTGAGACAGCTCAGGACAACCCCTGGAGGTCGCGTTCGCCGGAGTTTCAAATACCTTCGCCAATTCCTGAGCATAGTTATGCTACTCCTTTTGAGATCGTAGGTGAGCCATATGATTATGGTTTGCCAGGATCAGTTTACACGAGTATGGAGACAGTCAATGGTATGGAGCCAGAGAAGGTGCTTCAGTAATGATGTTGGAGGCAAATAACTTCTGATGGATACTACGACAATTTTTGTGGCGGTGGTGGTATTTGTTGTAATTAACATAATAGGTATTGCCGTAACACTAGCGGTGGTCTTGTATCAACTTAATCTCCTGATAGCAGGTGGAGCTCTAGTTGTTCCTCCGGACACGGGTCCTGTCGATGCGATGGAACGGATAGCATGGAAAAAGCAACGTGATGACAAGTTGGCAAGTAAAGCTAGGCTATCTAGTGCTTACCGGACAGGAGTCATGGTGCTTTTGTGGCTGGCTTTGTTGACTGCAATAGAATTTGTTGCCAATCTGATTGGTGCTTCAACTGTTGCTATGTTCTTGATTGCATTTGTTAAAGCAGTTATTATCTTGCAATTTTTTATGCATGTCTCTAGTCTGTGGTTAGAAGGAGAGAGTCATTAATGAGTACAAAGACTAGTTCGTTATCAGAATACCGTGAACAACTTAAGAATAATCGTTTAGGTTTGTGGTTATTCTTTGTATCGGAAGCGTTTTTGTTTGCTGGTTTACTAGCAGCGCGTTTTTATCTTTGGGGTAATACTCGTCCTGATTTGGATCAGAATCTTGGCATTATCGTAACTGTGATTCTTTTGATCAGCAGCTTTTCCATGAATCGTGCTGAGACAGCTATAGTGCATGATGATAGGGAAACTTTCCTAAATAGTTTGTTGGTCACTGCAAGTCTTGGATTGATATTTTTGGTGGGGGTTGTAGGATTTGAATGGCAGGGACATATTAGGCCACAAGATGGTGCTTTTGGTGCTGTGTTGTATGGGATGACAGGAATGCATGCTCTACATGTGTTGAGCGGGATAGTATTTATTCTAATTGTATGGAATAACGGTCGGAACGGTCACTATAACAGTGAGCGTCACTGGGGGGTTGAGGCCTGTGCGATTTACTGGCATTATGTAGACTTGGTTTGGGTATTTTTCTATCCGGCAATCTATCTGATGGGTAAGGTTGTACACTGAGCCAAATAAACCGTACCATCCTAGGTTTTAATTGTTTCACAATAGAAAATGGATGCTGAATTAAGTGCGCTACTTCGATCTTGGGAGTGGCGTTTTGTTGTGATAGCTTTTGTTGGCATATCTAGTTCTGTGTATATAAATGGATTTACTCATATCAGAACTTTGAGAAGCCGGAGCACGTCACGCGATGTTATAGGTCTTGTATCGTATTGGCGTCTGTTATCTTATTTGAGTGGGCTGCTATGTATAATACTTGCCTTACTTTCACCGGTCGAAGTTTTAGCTGGACAGCTATTTTTTATGCACATGATCCAACACATGTTGTTAGTAATGTGTGCTCCCCCTTTGCTGCTGGCATCCAATCCTTTCCCGATTTTATTGTGGGGGCTTCCTGAAAAAGTAAGAGATGTGGTAGCTGGACTATTTGTAGGTAGGTCGTTGTTGCGTAAATTGTTGAGGCGTCATGCTGGAGCAGGCGCGAGCTGGATCATGTTTGTTATTGTATATATAGGATGGCATGATCCTATGCTTTACGAAGCTGCACTGCGTTCCAAGTTTGTGCACGATATAGAGCACATTAGCTTTTTCTTGGTATCAATGCTGTTTTGGTGGCACGTTACTAGTGCTGCTCCGCGTGTGCATCAAAAGCTCGCTTACGGTAGGCGGATTGCATACTTGCTTGTGACAGTTCCAGTGAATATGATCACTGGAGTTATCATTACATTCTCTAGACAACCCATATATGAACATTACGTAAAAATACAGCGTCCGTGGTCATTAACGGTTATGCAGGACCAAATGCTTGGTGGAATTATTATGTGGATACCTGGTAGCATGATGATTATTGTTGCAATAATTGTGTTAGTGGTAAGGATGATGTCCTCAGAAGAAAGAAATAGTTCTCCGAGATTGAATCAGATATAGCTTAAGAGATGATTTTATATGTTTACTTATAGTTGAGTGATTATATGCTTTCGTGGAATAAAGTTCCCATGGTTTTAATTGGCCGTAATTGGTGGTGGCGTACTGTAATGGTGTTGTGTGCTATGGGTGTTATGGGTCGACTTGGTATTTGGCAGTTAGAGCGCCATTTTCAGAGGCGTACTCGAAATGAATTCGTTAGCCGTCAATTGTCCCTCGAATCAGTGCCAATTGATACGCTTGACCTACAGGATGATTTAGACAATGTCGATTTGCGAGCGGTCACTTTAATGGGTGAATATGATTATGAAAATGATTTTATTCTTAAAGGGCAGGTGTTGCGTGGTAGATCAGGCGTTAATCTAATCACTCCTCTGATGCTATACGATTCCAATAAGGCAATCTTAGTGAATCGCGGTTGGGTTCCGCACGAAATCTTAGAGTTCGGGGATATGTCTGTATTTCAAGAATATGGGACGGTTACTGTGTCTGGACGAATTCGCAAGTCACAGGATCGCCCAGGTGATTCATTGACTTTTGATGGTTTCTACAGAGAAATATATCAGTTGGATATAGATGATTTGCAGAGATACGTTGACTACACTCTAATGCCAGTATATGTGCAGGAAGACTTGGCAAACAATAGTTTTGATGATTTGCCACAATCAGTGCCTTTGGAGTTTGAACTTGATGATGGACCACATTTAGGATATGCCGTACAATGGTGGCTTTTCGTGCCATTACTTGGTTGGGTATATCTGCATTTGTTGCGTACGAACGAGGGTGCTAGGATTACGGACATAATCGAGGAATAGAAATTAAGATGAGCGAGACTGTTTCTGCTGTCGATAGAAATGCTGGTAAAGGAT
>CAJWIA010000153.1 GCA_913040765.1 uncultured Anaerolineales bacterium
CAACGTGATCGGTCTATAGGTCAATCGTATGATATTGCGGGCGCAGAAGCTATCTCCTTCCTTGACATAATAAATCTTGTTTCTGCAGCACTTGGTCGATCTACCAAAAAGGTACATATTCCGTATGTGATGGCCAAGTATGCATCATTATTGTTTGGTAGCATAGGATTGGGTATAACTTTTGAGCAAGTTCTTCGTTTTAGAGAGGAAAAGACCTTTGACATTAGTGCAGCATCTAGAGATTTGGGATATAAACCACTAGTTTTTGAGGATGGTTTAGCACATGAGATACAATGGCTGAGGAAATTATAGTTATAATGGTTTAATTATGCCTACAATCTGGACTATAATGTCGCGGTTTATGCGACGTACCGGCTGGTATTTATTAGGTGATCTGATAATAGTGGTGATTGCCTATCGTGTGGCATTGACCGGACGGTTTGCTGGTGCATCTCCAAACGCACATTACCTACAGGCATGGAATACGTATATTGCCTTCATAGTATTTATTCATTTAGCAGCTAATTACTGGGCTGGAATGTATAGTCGGTTGTGGCGTTTTGCCAGTGCTCCGGATGCTCTCATAGTTGTGCAGGCATGGTTGGGTGCAACAATTCCTTTGATGTTGTTAGATATGCTACCAGCTGCTCGTCTTGAATCAACGATTCGGCCTTTGCCTTTAAGCGCACTGGCGTTAGGTGGTTTCCTTGCTGCTGCTGGCTTGACTATGCTTCGTTATAGAACAAGGGTATTAGTGAGTCTAATTTTTAGATTAAGACGAGCTGGGCAAAAATCATCAGGTGGTGCTGGTCCGATAAGAACACTCATAGTGGGAGCTGGTGAAACCGGTCAGTCACTATCGTGGCAACTTCAAAATCGAAGTGGTGGTCGAGCATACCAAGTACTTGGATTTATTGATGATGATGTTGACAAACATGGTTTTAATGTTCATGGGATTCCAATACTGGGTGGCAGGACACAATTGTTAGAATTGGTAGTGCTACATAATGTAGACTTGATAGTATTGGCTATTCACGCTATTTCTGGACATGAGTTTCGTGAGATTCTGAGTGTTTGTCAGAATGCTCCAGCGCGGATACAGATTGTCCCCGATGTGTTCGAGGAACTTGCAACTAGCGCGAACAAGTCTTTGTTAAGGGATGTAACAGTAGATGATTTTCTTGGTCGGAGTCCTGCTGAAATCGATATCGAGGTGTGCAGAGGTATGCTGCAAGGTAGTACTGTTCTGGTTACTGGTGGGGCAGGCTCTATAGGAACGGAGCTGTGTCGGCAGGCCCTAGCTTTTGATGCGAAGTTGGTTGTGGCTGTGGACATGAATGAAACTGGTTTGTATGAGTTACAAGCTGAAACAAGTATGCTGAATGGTCAATGCAATTTAAATGTGTGTGTGGCTGATGTAACTGATCCAGAGCAAGTTACAGAAATCTTTGAGCGATATCGTCCTGAAGTTGTGTTTCATACCGCTGCTTATAAACATGTACCTTTAATGGAATCGCACCCACGTGTTGCTCTGCGCACTAATGTTGTAGGTACGTTAAACGTAGGTTTGTCCGCCAGCGAGGTGGGTTCAGAGAGGTTTGTATTGATCTCTACTGACAAAGCGGTTGCACCAGCTAGTATTTATGGAGTGACAAAACTAATAGCAGAGCAAGTGACTGCTGGTTTGGCTTTAGAAAGCTCTGATACACTATTTGCTTGCGTGAGATTTGGTAATGTATTAGGCAGTCGAGGTAGTGTTGTCCCACTTTTTGAGAAGCAAATTGCGTCTGGAGGACCAGTCACTGTTACTCACCCTGATATTACTAGATTTTATATGACTATACCTGAGGCTGTGAGATTAGTAATCCAGGCCTCAGCGCTCACGCGTGGAGGAGATTTGTTTATGTTAGAAATGGGTGAAAGTATCCGGATTGCTGAATTGGCTGAACGTATGATCAGGTTGCACGGTTTGCGTCCAGAAGTGGATATACCAATTGAATTTACAGGTCTCAGGCCAGGCGAAAAGCTACATGAGGAATTAATTGAAAATGAAGAAAGTCGAGAAGCCACTAATCATGCGCAGATTTACCGAGTGTTGTCTGGTAGACGTCAATCCAACAAGCTTGCTTTAGCAATGTTAGAACAATGGGTTTCGAGTGCACTAAATCTACCTGAGAATGATTTGGAAACCACCTTGCGTAGTTATAGTAGTGATGGTGTAATTAATCAATCTAATTCTTCTACGAGTAAATGATTTTATGATTGTGGTAAGGACTCCCCTACGTATAAGTTTCTTGGGTGGTGGCACTGATTTTCCGGATTACTATCGTAATCATGGTGGGTTGGTACTATCAACAGCAATCGATAAATACATATACGTAATTGTCAAGCAAAGGTTTGACAATATGATCTATGTCAACTATTCGCGCAAAGAAATCGTAGAAAATGTCGATGAAATACAACATGAACTAGTAAGAGAGGCCATGCAAATTACCGGAGTTAAACGAGGTGTAGAGATTACTACTCTTGCTGATGTTCCATCAAGTGGAACTGGCCTAGGTTCATCTAGTACTGTAACGGTTGGCCTATTACAGGCATTATATTCCTACAGTGGTAAGCTTGTAACTGCAGAGACACTTGCAAGGAATGCATGTGAGATTGAGATTGGCAGATGTAAAAAGCCCATAGGTATGCAAGACCAATATATAGCGGCTTATGGTGGTTTTCGGGAAATATCTTTCGAAAAAGATGATGTTGTGACTGTATCGAAATTAGGCTTAAATGATGAGTTAATTCGTCGCCTCAACCGTAATATGATGTTATTTTATACAAATATTACTCGTCCATCTGAGAGTATTCTTGTAGAACAAAGAGAAAATATTTCTGAACGTGAAGATAGTTTGGCGGGACTGCGTGAGCTTGCTGTACAAGCTCGTGACTGTTTGAAGAACGGTGATTTAAGTGAGTTCGGTAACATGTTGCATAATGGTTGGGAGCTCAAAAGAGGCCTTGCTAGTGGTGTTAGCAATCAGGATCTTGATGATTTATATAATGCTAGTAGAAAAGCTGGCGCTATTGGAGGTAAGATAGCTGGCGCAGGTGGCGGAGGCTTCTTGTTACTATATGCGCCTTTGGCTGCTCAAGACAATGTTAGGAGTGCGCTAAGCAATTTACGTGAACTTCCATTTTTATTTGAACGTGATGGTAGCAGGGTGGTTTTCGACCTAGGTAGGTCAAAGTAACGTTCATTCTACGATTTCTCTACTACGCTCTAAAACATGCTTGACTAAAGCAAACTCGTTGGTTAGAATTCAAAACTTGAATACTCGAATATAGGTACATTTTTGAGAGACTATGAGTTTCATTTACTGGATGCTATTGCTGATAATCCTACGGTAACTCAAGCTGGACTTGCAGCTCAACTGGGTGTAGCGGTTGGCAGTATTAATTGGTACATTAAGCGCATGGTGGCTAAGGGTTATGTAAAAGCTACCCGCATGCATCGTACCCGCTTGAAATACCACCTGACACCAGAGGGTGTTGCATTATTGGGACGACGTACAGCCGAGTATATGGAACAAGCCCTTTTGGTTTACCGGAAGTTACGTAGAGCAGCTATGGAAACGGCTGTTGATATTCAGAGCAAGGGAATTGAATGCGTTTTATTACAAGGAGATAGTGACGCAACAGATATTCTCAGACTGACTTTGTTGGAGCATGGAGTTGTATCAACTAGCAAATCTGCTGATTGGTTGGTCCGTTGTGTTGGCCATGATTATTACCTAGAGTCATGCACTGATATTAGACCAAATGATAGACTGCATGAATCCGGTTCAACAACATAATGCCGATGAT
Source organism: uncultured Anaerolineales bacterium (assembly GCA_913040765.1). Classification (GTDB taxonomy): domain Bacteria; phylum Chloroflexota; class Anaerolineae; order Anaerolineales; family UBA11657; genus UBA11657. The sequence continues at coordinate 3,856 of CAJWIA010000153.1, forward strand.
GAGTTTTGCCAGCATATATTGTATACAATTGGATTATATTGACTGATTATATTAATTGGTATCAACAAGCGTCGCATAGCCTAAATGTTGATAATTTGTGTTGTAAACACAATCAATTTGGCTGGTTAGATTGTTGATGTATGTGAGTTTGTGGGCAATTACATCTTGTAATATCAAAAAATATAGATGTAACCAGTAGGCATACAGTTGTGATTTCTAGTATATATAGTCCCGCGCAAGAATTGATGCGTGTTGGAAGG
>CAJWIA010000154.1 GCA_913040765.1 uncultured Anaerolineales bacterium
ATCATTAGGGTTCGCGGTGAGATTCTTGGTTTCAATGTTGACAATTTCGCGACGATTTTGGTCGCGATACCAGTTGGATACCAAGTTGTGTGCAATACGATATAACCATGCTGAAAATGGGAGTCCACGATTTGTATACCTAGACAGATGGTTCATTGCTTGCATAAATACCGTGGTCGTTAGATCCTCAGCATCGTGTACATTTCCTGTACGATAGTAGATATAAGTGTATATTTTGTGTACGTAGCGTTCATATATAATGCCAAACTCCTCTGGGTCGCGCTGAGCATTCTCTACAAGGGCAGCGTCATCTTGGGGCAGATCAGTCAATTTGTGGTAGCCTTATCTGCTTAGTGGTTACAACACGTGTAATACGTTTGAGTTGCGGTAGACTAGTCAAGCAATCAGTATAACATAACTAGACTTTGCCTCACTTGACGCTCTATAGCTCGAATTGTAGAATTTCTTTGATATGATTAACCGCGTATAACTTAAGTTAGGGGAACAGATTTTGGATGATAGATTGAATGTTTATGGTGGCCAAGCGGTAGTTGAAGGTGTCATGATGCGTGGGAAAAGTGTCATGGCAGTTGCTGTTAGAAACCCTAACGGTAATATTGAATTATTTAGGAAGGAGTTAAGTGGTCCACTCAGAGGGAGATTTGCACGCACTCCCTTTATTCGCGGCGTAGTTGGGTTGGTTGATGCATTTGGTCTCGGAATGAGAAGTCTAATGTACTCAGCGTCCGTAGCGGTAGGCGAAGAGGCGGAATATGAAGCTCCTTTGGAATGGGGTTCTATTTTGATTTCGTTGGGAATTGGTATAGGAATCTTCTTCGTTCTACCTTCTTTAGTTGTGCAGGCTGGCGAGACCATTCTTGGTGTATCAGGCCTCGGACTAAACGTAATCGAAGGTGTAGTACGCTTAGGGTTGTTGGTAGGATATGTCTCAGCGATTGGTCTATTACCTGACGTGCGTAGGGTTTATGGATATCATGGTGCTGAACATAAAACAATCAACGCGTACGAATCCGATGCAGAATTGACGCCTGATTCTGTGTCGTGTTTTCCAAAGGAACATCCGCGATGTGGCACAGGATTTCTATTGGTAGTTGTAGTATTTAGTGTGCTGATTTTTTCTTTGCTTGGCCCCATGCCATTGGTGTGGAAGATTGTATCTAGATTATGTTTATTACCCGTACTTGCATCAATATCTTACGAATATATAAGATATACTGCTAAGAATATGCATAATCCGATTGTACGGATTTTTATGATGCCGAGTATGGCTTTGCAACGATTGACTACAAGAGAGCCTGACGAAGATATGTTGGCTGTAGCTATATCTGCATTTGTTGCAATGCAATCTGCGGAAGACGAGCAATTGAGCTCTGTCATATCGTAGCATACAAACTAAATTTGTTTATAGGCTGAAAAATAAAAATAGGGAGGTAGTACGGTGCGCAAGAAAGTGTCGGTAATTGGATCAGGTTTTGTAGGTGCAACGGTAGGTCATATATTAATTGCAAAGGAATTAGCAGATGTTGTGATGCTTGATATCGAAAGTTTACAGCACAAGACTCAGGGCAAGGCCCTTGATTTGGCTGAGTCCACTCCTGTTGATGGTGCAGATGTCCGAGTGATTGGTACTTCCAATTATGATGCTACTGCAGATTCTGATGTGGTTGTAATAACTGCTGGGATTCCCAGAAAGCCTGGGATGTCGAGAGAAGATCTTATTAGTACAAATGCCAAAATAGCCAAACAAGTTACAGAAAAGATAGTGCAACGATCGCCTAATTCTATCCTGATATTTGTTACTAATCCATTAGATGCGATTGTTTATTTAGGGTACCAGGTATCAGGTTTTCCTCGAGAGCGCGTTATCGGCCAGGCTGGAGTTCTCGATACTGCCCGATATAGATATTTTGTTGCTGAGGCGGCTGGAGTTTCGGTAAAAGATGTGCAAGCAATGGTATTAGGTGGTCATGGTGATGACATGGTGCCTTTGACTAGATATACATCCATTGGTGGTATACCACTGCATGAGTTTTTGGCAACTGACACAATAGAGGCGATAGTAGACAGAACTCGTAGTGGTGGTGGTGAGATAGTGGGGCTGCTAGGGGACGGGTCAGCGTATTATGCTCCGGCAGCTAGCGTAGCACAGATGGTTGAGGCAATTTTGAAGGACCAACGGCGTGTGCTTCCCGTAACTGCTTGTTTACAAGGCGAATATGGACTAAGTGATGTGTTTGTGGGTGTGCCGGCCATCTTGGGAGCTAAAGGTCTAGAAAAGATTGTGGAAGTAGAATTGAATGAGTTCGAGAAAGAAATGTTTAGCAGATCGGTTGCGTCGGTAAAGGATACGTTACAAACACTGAGTGCAATGGGATTTTGACGCTGTTGAAGTTTTCGTGGTAGAAGTTGTTGTTTTTGGCCCAACAGTACGTAATATGAAATATTATTCTCCTCCTGTTGAAACGCTACACTGTTATTTGGTGCGGAACAAACAGTACCGTTTTCTCGTGCGTGGAATTAGATCGCTGAGACTTGTAGATACGAGTTATAGAGTTGTTGGTCCGACAACTAATGTGCGTTACGGTCTACATAGCCTAAAAATACAAGATACAATGTTTCCTATAAAAGTTGTTAGTGATTATGGCGCCATATATACAGGGATGAATGTAATTGATTGGATAATTAAGAAGGGGTTATCTCATCCACGGGCAGATGTTGATTGTGTTATGTCTGATGGGACAATAACATCGTGCATGTTGAGGGATTTGGATTTGAGTGTGGTACCTGTAGTATATGTTGGTGCTGATTCGGACAAACTTCCTGGTAAGCGCGTGAATGCAATTATTTGTATAGATGGATCTATAGACAGTGATGTTTATAGCAGCCGCGTACGGCACTGTTTGCCGATAGCATATATAGGCGATGGTGAAGATATAGTCGAGTCTGCTATGCGTCAGGTGCAGACATTAAGTTGAAATAGGATGTTGTATGATTGAATTTCACACTTCATTTGTTGGTAATATTTCAAATAATGCATAAATCAGGTGTTGTAGCTGTGGTGGGATGTCCGAATGTGGGTAAATCTACGCTTGTAAACGCCTTTTTAGGTCAAAAGATAGCAATAGTCTCTTCGAAACCTCAGACTACTAGAGAAGCGCAGCGTGGAATTCTAACTAGCGAAAATGCACAAATTATATTCGTTGATACACCAGGAATTCATCGACCGCATCATGCGCTCGATCGGACTATGCTAGCGACTGCAAGGGCAGTAGTGCAAGATGCTGATCTTGTGTTGTGGATTGTGGACATTAGTAGAAAGCCCGGTACTGCTGAACGTCGAGTTGCTCAATTTATTCAACAAACTAATGAATCGTGCAAAGTGTTCATGGCTATGAATAAAAGCGATATATTAAAGCCGGAAGATGTAATAAGTCATTCAAATATGTATCGTACATTATGTTCGAAGGCAATATGGATGCTTGTTTCGGCTAAACGTGGAGATAATATTGAAATAGTGAAGAATGAAATTGTTGATTTGCTGCCGGATGGGCCCAGATATTACGAAAATGACCAAATTACTGACAGTACAGTAAGAGAGTTAGCGGGCGAACTGTTGCGTGAATCTGCATTGCATTATCTTAGACAAGAGATACCCCATGGCATTGCTGTAATAATCGAGGAATTTATAGAAAATGAGGGAGAAAAGATAGAGATAATTGCAACTCTTGTAGTGGAGAATTCCAGGCACAAAGGTGTTGTGATTGGTAAAAATGGTAGCATGATTAAGTTGATAGGAATAAGAGCTAGACGCGAAATTGAAAAGATGTTAGAAAGTTCTGTTGATTTGCAAACCTTTGTCAAGGTAAATACAGATTGGAGGAATGATAATAATCAGTTAAAACATATGGGTTATTGATGCTTCCGCGCTATAATGCTGCTATATGTTGCATGTTGTTGTTATTTGATTGTCACAGGAGGATATAGGATGGGTGATGCGAGTGTAATGGGATTAGGAAATATTGAGGATTTACGTAGGTGTGCTAATACAGTCCGAGGATTAGCCATGGATGCTGTACAGCGTGCAAATTCAGGG
>CAJWIA010000155.1 GCA_913040765.1 uncultured Anaerolineales bacterium
ATCCCATACAAACGATCACGACCAATAATCGAGCAAAATCTAGCTCCATATTCAGTATATGACAAAACATCACTCAAATTAGTTGGCGTGCAGAAATAACTATGATTAAAGTACGCATAACTTCCCGTGTATATACCTTCCAACAAGGGGTGTTCAATAGTTATCTCCAATTGATTCCATCCTGTGTGTGGTATGCGAATTTCACTATCCTTAAACCTAGTAACATATCCCGGAAGCAAACCTAACCCCCTATGACTACCCATTTCATCACTAGTTTCAAATAACATTTGCATCCCAACGCATATTCCTAAAAACGGTCTTTCCACGGCCAAAGACCGCACAAGTTCTAGAGTGCCGCTCTCACGCAATCCATTCATACAATCACCGAAGGCCCCCACACCAGGCAGCACTAGCTTATCTGCTGAGACTATCACATCCGGATCTCGTGTCAGAGATACATTGGCACCAACTGCAGCCAAAGCCTTTTCCACTGAGCGCAGATTGCCTACACCATGATCAATTAATGCAATATGACTTTTCAAGATAAGTTATTTCCCCTCGTAGATCAATTCATGTAGTTTTTGATCCATAGTCACAGGCTACCTTTAGTACTGGGAACTATATTCATCCTTCGATCATCTAACTGAGTTGCAGTATCCAGGGCTAATGCCAGAGCTTTGAAAAGCGCTTCAACCTGATGATGATCATCAATTCCATAAAGCACCCGTGCATGGATGTTCGCTCGCATACTAACCGACAAAGATTCAAAAAAGTGTTTGATCAAACTAGTGGGTAAAGCTCCTATAGTTGAGGTATGCCATTGAGCCTGCATAACAGTATATGGTCGACCTGACAAATCAATAACTACGTTGGCCAACGCCTCATCCATAGGTACAAAGGCTGTTCCCATTCGCATTATCCCCTTGCGTTCTCCCAAGGCCTGGTCAAAAGCTTGCCCCAACACAAGCGCAGTGTCCTCTATGGTATGGTGCACATCAACATCTAAATCACCCTTAGTATTGATGTCAAGATCGAACAAACCATGGACAGCAATATGAGTAAGCATATGATCTAAAAATCCTATGCCAGTCGATATCTTGTGCTTACCACTACCCTCTATATTTAGGGCAATCTCGATTGTGGTCTCAGAAGTTTTCCTATTCACAGTAGCTTGTCGCATTAATTACCTCCATCCAACTCTTTTATATGGTAGTTTTTCACTTACACAATTATTCATTCACTCGTTGAAAATCCTAGACAATACTGTCGCCAAAATATCAGTATGCTGCGGAAGTCCTACCGAAATCCGAACATGATCCCGTAATCTGGGTTTGTCAAAATAACGAACAAGAATACCTTCTGCACTCAAGGCTTGATGTAAACCCGAAGCACTAATGCCTTTCACCTGACAAAGCACAAAATTACCCCGGCCTGGATAAGGAAATACGAATGGCAATCCGCCAAGCATCTGAGATAAACGCTTGCGTTCCGACCTGATTTCCGAAACTACTTGTAAAAGATTGCCACTATCAGCTAACGAAACCAGAGCTGCTTCAGTTGCAGCAACACTAACATTGTAGGGTTGCTTTATCTTCCAAAGCTCTTTTAACAATTCTACAGGAAATGCGCCGTAACCTGCCCTCAGCCCAGCCAAACCAGCCCACTTACTAAAAGTCCTTAGAACAATCAAGTTTGCATGCTTCAATACCCAATCTAGACGAGAGTTTTCAATACCAGCAAATTCAATATATGCTTCATCCAGAATTACAATAATTGGCAATGCTAGTAAAGTGCGCAATTCTTCATCTGATATAAGACCTCCATCTGGATTGTTTGGAGAAGCTAAAAATAACAACTTTGGCGAATGTACCGATACAGCTTCTACAATTGCTTCTAGGTCAAGAGTGAAATCATCTTTGCGCTCTATGACAATAGTCTCAGCTCCATTCACAGATGCATCAAACGAGTACATCCCGAATGTTGGTGGACAATCAATTATGTTGTCACCCTGATCTATGAATAATCGCATGGTTAGATCGATGATCTCGTCAGCTCCTGCACCAGCAAATATGTTTTCAGAAGGAACACCTGTAAAATCGGAAAGGGCGTTACGAAGTGCGCGATTCTCGGGATCAGGATAGATATGTGGAAAATCCAAATCAGCTAGAGCATCACGTACTAACGGACTGGGGCCATATAGGTTTTCATTTGCATCAAGTTTTATAATCTCATCAATAGGACGTCCTAGACGATCTGCCAAAACCTCGAATGGCAATATAGGCACATAAGGCTCTATAGCACGTACTGTGCTACGCAACATACTAATGGGATTAGTGCCAGATGTATTTGCAGGTTCGTTCTTCATAAATAGTGTTTTTATTATCTACGGTTTTCTTTCTAGAGCCGCAAGCGCATGTGCATCTAGTGACTCGGCCAATGCAATCCTTGCAGCTGGCTCAATAAGTGAATTGGAAGTCTTTTGATCCAGGGTAACAACACTCATTATTTTGATGAAATCCAGCACATTTAATGGCGAGGAAAATCTGGCTGTTCCTCCGGTTGGAAGAATGTGATTGGGTCCAGCAACATAATCAACCATAACCTCACAAGAATATTGTCCAATAAAAAGACAACCGGCATTCTGAACACTGTTTGACCATTGGTCAGCATCATCTAGATAAAGACACAGATGTTCCGGTGCATATTCGTCAGCAATAGATACTGCCGATTTAATATCAGGAACGATGACTATTCCACCTCGATCTATAAGTGACTGTTGCACTATTTTCTTCCGTTTTAAAGTGACTATTTTGTCTGTGATGGCCGCTTTAACTAACTGTGCCAACTGTAACGACGGGGTAATCAAAATTGCTGTAGCTAGTACATCATGCTCTGCTTGCGCAAGCAAATCTGCAGCTACCCACTCGGGATTAGCAGCTTCATCAGCAACAATAACTGTCTCGGTTGGGCCAAACAATCCGTCTATACCTACCTGACCAAATACTTGCTGCTTAGCTAATGTGACAAATATATTCCCAGGACCAACAATTTTATCTACACGCGGTACTGTTTCAGTACCATAAGCCATTGCAGCGATTGCTTGAGCACCCCCCAATTGATAAACCTTATCTATACCCAGCATATGAGCTGCGGCTAATATTACGCCTGCAACTTGATTGCCTTCTTTCCCAGGTGGTGTGCAAACAATAATTTCCTGAACACCGGCGACCTGAGCCGGAATGGCTGCCATAAGTAAAGAAGATGGTAGAGAAGCAGTACCGCTTGGTACATAAACACCTACTCTCTCCAATGGAATCATGCGTTGTCCCATAATCCCGCCTAATTCTTTAGTTTCCCAATCAGATAATGGCTGCAAGCTATGAAAAGTGCGTATACGATCCAATGCCAACTTCATAGCCTGGCTGGTTTCAGCTGAAATAAGTTCACGTCCTGAACTCAAATCGTTTTGGGTAACTTGAAATGGGTCTGGCACAGTGCCATCTATACGTTCAGACCATGATCGAAGTGCAATATCTCCATTGTCTCGCACATCAGAAAGTATGCGTGCAACAGCATCTTCAGGAGAAACGCCATCTCCGAAGATTCTCGCAACTCCGCTTAGTACATGATCCGGATAATCAGTAGGCTTATGACTTCTGTGGAGAATTGTACTTTTCGCTACCTGCAAATCCTCGATGATTTCAATCATGATCTTTACGCCCTAATTTTTCTAGCAAAGCCTCATATCGTTCTGGCTCTTCTTCAAAGACATAACTAACAGGTGTAACGATTACTCCACTTCCTCCAATACTGCGCAAATCATGTATTACTTCTACCAATTTGTCTTTAAGCACAACCACTTCTACAGAGCACATGTCCGCCCCATCACCGGGCGTAATCACTCGAGAGATTGTTGGACCCTGTAATCCACCTAAGTTAATCTCAGAAAACATTTTATGTGCAACAGCTTCTGGCGATTCCTCGCGAATGTTTGCAACAACCGTACAATATTTTTCTGCGCGCAAGTAAGCTTCTGCCAATTCCAATACGTGACGAGCTACTTTCAACACAGATGATCTGGTGCACAA
>CAJWIA010000156.1 GCA_913040765.1 uncultured Anaerolineales bacterium
TCTGTAATTACCAGAGCGGTTGCTAGTAGATTGGATTCAATGCCTTCAGCGCCTTCAACTCTACGCATGGCTCCTTGCATTCTGAATCCTAGTGGGGGTGTGATGTCAGCGCGAGCGACTCCTGCCGATAAAATATTATTTGACATAGTAACGGTCTCCTTTAGATATAGGTAACAGTAGGGATGGATCTAAATAGCGGACACAATTAAGTTGTATGCTTTGTAATTAATGTATTGAATGTTAGAGTCTTTAGTTCATGCTCCTTCTTGCAAGCGATGCTTTTGCCAAAGTGCGTTTAGCTGCTTCCACTATCGGCATATCTATCATTTGTCCATTTAATTCAAAAACACCGATGTCTAATAGTTCATTTTTGGAAAACGAACTCATAATCAGTTGTGCGTACTCAATTTCAGATGGGGAGGGCGTAAAGGTCTTTTGGATAATATCAACTTGGTTTGGATGGATTGCGAGTTTCCCGTCAAAGCCAAGTTGCCGGGCTAAATCACTGTCTGTTTTAAGCTCATCTAATTCATTCAGACGGGTGTGTACAGTATCTATTGATTGTATCCCATATGCGGCAGCGGCTATTACTATAGCGCTTCGTGCGTAAAGAATTTCTAGATTGTCTCTGCTCCGGTATGCTCCGATATCCGTTGCTAGATCTTCTGCCCCAAAAATGATAGCATCTATTCGATCGTTTGCTTGGGCAATAGAATGTATATTTACGATACCCTTGGCGGTTTCGATTAATGGCAATATCTTATAGCTGCCAATTTCCTGTTTCTGTTTATATTCTATTTCAGTCAAGACCTGGCTTATATGATCAATCTGCTGAGATTCTTCTGCTTTTGGTACAACATAGCCATCTGGTTGAGCTGCGGCTGTTTCCCATATGTCTTGGTATTGTGTATCTGAATTGTTGGAGTTTATTCGAATTAGTCGTTCACTTGGTCCAAAGTCAAGTTTTGATAATGCTTCAACTACAATTGATCTTGCTTCTACCTTTTTGTTGGGGGCTACAGCATCTTCTAGGTCTATAATAATACTATCGACCTTAATATTAGCTGCTTTCGCAATCTTTTTTTCGTTGTCACCCGGTGAGAATAATAGTGCCCGCCGTAATTGGGTCATGTTTTAGAATACGGGTGGCATATGGATAGCCAATAGTTCGATAGGTTTATCCCCTATATTGTTGAGGCTGTGGGAGATTCCCTCTGGGATTGTAATGCCAGCTCCAGATTCAATGATGTGATCTTGTTCGCCAACTGTAATCATAGATCTTCCAGACATTATCCAAACCGTTTCTGTTTCGATTTCGTGCACATGTGTAGGTATGGATCCGTCAGGATCAACTTTGACTAGTGTGATGCTGGCGAATTGATTGCTTTCTCTTGTCTCTAGAGATTTAGTCAGGATATTTGGGAATTTTGGATGGGGAATCCATTCGGTTTCATTGGCATCAAATTGGTGAGGTATCTTCATTATTACACTTCCTTTTCCAGGTTATATTTGAGTGACTCTAGAAATGCCGCTGCCAGGATCCCATCTATAGCACGGTGGTCAGCGCCTAGCACGAAAGTAGCAGTTGGCTTTATGACTATTTCGTTGGCGACTACCATGGGCTTGGTCTGTATGCTTCCTGTAGACAAGATAGCTAGTTGCGGTGGGCTTATGATGGCAGTGAACTGGTCTATGTGGCCTGGCCCTATGTTTGATAGAGTCAGTGTTGCTGGCGTCATGGCGGTCGCTGTTAATTTGCCATCATGAGCCTGCTTAACTAACAAGGACCTTTTTTGTGCGATGTCATCAATGCTATGATTTTGTATGTCGGCTAATGTAGGAATGACCAAACCAGTCTTGGTTTGCACTACTAAACCTAGGTGAGTAAAGTCCGTTATTGTGGCTGTTTCATTTTCCCAAACACCATTTACTGTTGGTTGGCTAGTAACGGATTCTGCAATAGCTAATATTATAAAGTCTGTGTAAGTGTAGCCTGTGCCTTTTTGTTCAGTTTTCGAAATCAAGGCTGACATGTCTACAGTAATTGATGTATAGAAATGGGGAATGGTTGTCCATGACTCACTTACTCTATTCGCAGTGGCTTGTGCAGCGCGATGGTCGGATTTTTTAGGTGTGTTATCCAATATCTTTTTGACATCAGATTCTAGTATTCGACCGCGCGGACCGCTTCCGGCAATGGTCGCAATGTCTATGTTGTTTTCTTCGGCAATTCGTCGAGCACGAGGTGAAGAAATTACCCTTGCATCTTTTTCGCTATGTTTGTTTTCTCCGGATTGGGCTGAGGATACAGAGGTAGGGCTCGTATCTGTGGTTTTGGGCTGTTCTAATTGTACTTTGTAATAAGGGTCTATATCGGGCAAGGCATCATCATTGTCTGATACTAATGCGACAACAGTTAGGGGAGGGATGTTTGTGTCAGCCTCAATTAATATTTTGCGTAATGTGCCGGCTTTTGGAGATTCAATTTCTACAGTAGCTTTTTCAGTTTCTATCTCGCATATTACTTCTCCACTACTTACTGCGTCTCCTTCATTCTTGATCCAATTGATAAGTCGAACTTCTGTTGTTGTTTGATCGAGGACTGGGACAATTACTTCGGTAATCATGGGTTCTAAGGTCTATATAGCTCTATATTTTTCTATGATATCTTTATTCAGTTCCATCCCTAAACCAGGCTTGTTAGGCAATTCCATAAAGCCGTCTTTTATTCGATATGTTTCTATAGGTAGGTCGATCCACATGGGATCTCTCTCGTAATTAGGAAATATCTCAACATAGAGACTGTTTGGTACAGCGGCGAGGAGATGTAATGCTACTTGAGGTTCTTCGTGATGGGCCATTTGGACATGTGATAGACTTGCCATATTAGCTGTTCGTTTCCACTCCGTAACGCCACCGGCAATTGTTACGTCAACATTTAGATTGTCTACGCATCCGTTCAATACCAAATCTCTACAACCAAATCCGGATATTTCACCTTGTCCCGCTGTTACTGGGATGGGAGAGCTGTCTTTGACCATGCGCAGTCCTTCTAATTGGTCATACCATCGTACTGGTTCTTCGATCCACCCTAAGTCCAGTGAGACAGCTTCCTGACAAAATTGGATTGCTTGGTCAGGTGTCCAGCCTTGATTGGCATCACATACAATTACAAAATCATCGCCTGCGGCTTCACGAGCAGCTTGCACTCTCTTGATATCTTCAGCTACTGTTACTCTTCCAACTTTGAACTTCACGCCTGTCATACCTAATTCTTTATAATGCTGCATTTCGTCCGTTAGCTGACTACGGCCTTTTCCTGCTTGATAGTATCCGCCAATAGCAATAACTGGAACTTTTTTGCGGTATCCTCCTAGTAGTTGATACAAAGGAGTATTGTATATCTTGCCCAGCAAATCCCATAGGGCCATGTCAATTGCTGATATGGCCTGCATCAAAATGCCGCGATTTAGTAAATCGAGCACATGAATGCTTCGATTGCCTAGATCGATTTTGCCGCCGTCAAAAAACATTTTGTTCCACAACAACTCTATGTTTCGAGGGTCTTCACCTATTAGCATCGGTTCGAAGTGATCCTGTATGAGGCCCACAATTTTTTCTTGGACTATGTCTTCATCACCGCCAAATACTTCTCCAACTAGACCCTCATCAGTATAAATACGAGTTACTAAGGTGTTGCGGTTAACAATCCGATAAGTACCGCCCTCAAATGTTTGGTTGAGCTTCCTTACTAATGGGATGACTTCGATACGTGTTATCTTCATGTTATATTGCTCTCGACCCATATGTCAGTATGTAACTCATCAAGACTTGGATCTGGGCTGTTAATAGCAAATTCAATTGCTGCTTCAATTGTAGCCTGCGCTTCTGACTTAATAGCTTCCATTTCCTTGCTCGACAATATGCTGCGTTGTTCCAATTCCAACTGATAGCGAGGTAAAGGGTCGGTCTTTTCCCAGAGGTCGGCGTCTTTGCCTGCTGGACCAGCTGCGACAGCGCTGTGCCGTGACCATCTAACAGTTTTTGCTTCCAGAAGGGTGGGTCCTTTACCTGTACGAG
>CAJWIA010000157.1 GCA_913040765.1 uncultured Anaerolineales bacterium
CGTTTAGTGCGAGAACAGGCACAGTGTCTTCCGGAAGTGAACATAGTCTCAAATGAAGAGCGTACTGCAGTTTCAGAGGATTTTAGCGAGTTCATGGTTGATATACCAGGATGTTACTTTTTTGTTGGCTCATCAGATAGTGAGCGTGGTTTGGATTATCCACATCATCACCCAAAATTTGATATAGATGAACAATCGCTAACAATTGGTGCAGCAATGATGGCTGGAATAGCGTCGCAACATGTGTTGCAATAAGTTGTAAATCTACAAGTTCATTATTGTGCTGGCACTCCAGTAAGATCATAGGTCATTGCTCCAGTAATGTATACGGGGCTTATGGTTCCTACGGGAAGTTCTCCTTCCACAATAACTGTTCCGTCTATTTCTGGTGCATCTCGGTAGCTTCGACCCACACTTATCCCATCTTCTTTGCCTTCTATCAATACATGAAGTGTTTTTCCTAAGAAATGTTGATTTTTTTGTAGAGAAATATTCTGTTGTAATTGCATGAGTTTTTCAAATCTATTTTCTTTGATTTCCTGAGAGATTGGATCCCCCAGTGGCGCACTGGTTGTATCGTGTTCGAAAGAGAACTGGAAAGCTCCTAATCTATCAAACTGTAAATCTTCAACAAAATCAAGTAGTGCTCCGAATTCTGAATCTGTCTCACCAGGATATCCCACGATGAAGGTAGTGCGAATTGCAAGTTCAGGTATTGCAATCCGCATCTTATGGATTGTTTTGTGTACCCAGTCCAAGTTTGCAGGCCGTTTCATTCTAAGTAGGGTATTGCGGTGCCCATGCTGTAGCGGCATGTCCAAATAAGGAACAATTTGTGAATGGGATGCCATGGTTTCTATAAGTTCGTCAGTTACATAGCCTGGGTAGGCATACATGATACGAATCCATGGTATTTCAGGTACACTTGCAACCATTTCTTTGAGGAGTTGTGCCAACCCATTTTTCATGCCTATATCATGCCCATAATCAGTAGTATCCTGTGAAATCAATACAACCTCCTGCACTCCCATGGATTGCAAGTGTTTGGCTTCAGAAATGATGTGCTCCGGTTGGCGACTTATGTGAGCACCTTTTATTAAAGGTATGGCACAGAATGCACATGGGCGACGACAGCCATCAGCAATTTTTAGGTAGGCGCTGTTTCCTTCGATTGCTACTCGTAGTACACCTTTCTCATCTTGGCCCACATTTGGAACCTCAGGTATATGATAAAGAGTCTGGGAACTTTTGCGACTTTGTATTTTGTCTACTACATCTACAATATCCATCCATCTCCGAGTGCCAAGAATTCCATCGATTCCCGGGATGGTTTTGGCTATCTCATTTCCATAACGTTGTGAAAGACAACCTGCAGCTATAAGCTTCTGTTCAGAAGTTTTGCAGGCCGCTAATTGTTGCAATGCTTGAATAGACTCTGCCCGTGCTGGACCAATAAAGCCACATGTGTTTACAATCAACAGTTGTGCCTCTTCTGGTTGGTCGGTGCTTTGGTAACCAGTCTCATCCAAAAGTTGTTCCATGCTTCTACTATCCACTGTGTTTTTGGCACATCCAAGGGAATGTAAATAGAAGTATTTTGAGTTTTTCATCGAGTGAGGATTATCTCACTCAGTAGAACATGTTGTCAAACATAGTCTGGGCGATATTTGTTGAATGAGATATAGTATGAATTATGCAAGGACATGAAATACGAATTGGCATTGATATTGGCGGTACCTTCACGGATTTTGTAATTTTTGATGAGACTACAGGAATTGTAAAGTCTTTCAAGTTATTATCGACACCATTGACACCAGAGGAAGTAGTAATTCGCGGTTTAGACAAAATATTGTCTTCTAGAGAGAATGCAAATAAATCTGTAGTGTTAGTGCATGGTTCTACAGTAGCTACAAACACACTTTTAGAACGCAAAGGTACTAATTCTGCTCTAGTTACTACTCGAGGATTCAAAGATGTGTTAACAATCGGTAGACAAGCCAGGACAAAAATCTACGGTTTTTGTACAAATAATCTTACGCCTTTGTTGGAGGATGATAGGTGTTTTGAAATCAGCGAGCGTATTGGGTCTAGAGGTGAGGTATTAGAACCTTTGGTTTTAGATGAAATTCCGAATCTAATCAATGAATTGCGACAAAATAAAGTCAAATCGGTCGCCATTAGTTTGCTGTTTTCATTTAACTACCCTAAACATGAAGAAATGATTGCTAAGGAGCTGCGAAATGCCGGTTTCTTCGTCTCGGTTTCAAGTAATGTTGTGCCTGAATTTAGAGAGTTTGAGCGTGCATCTACCACTGTAGTAAATGCTTATGTTACTCCAGTCTTGGATGAATACATTGGTAGATTACAGAGTGAATTACCCGATAATGTGAGAAGACTTCGTATGATGCAATCAAATGGAGGTACGATTAGTGCTAGTGAGGCACGTATCACGGGAGTGAAATCAATTGTTTCTGGTCCTGCTGGAGGTGTTGTTGGTGCTTTATCTGTGTCACAAATGTCCGGAAACAATCAGATCATTACGTTAGATATGGGTGGTACTTCTACAGATGTATCTCTAATTCAAGGTGATCCTAAACTAACCTCCCAGAGTGTTGTTGGAGGTGTTCCAATACGTATACCAATGATTGATATACATACTGTAGGTGCGGGTGGCGGCTCCATAGCCTATGTGGATGCTGGTGGAGCACTAAAGGTAGGACCAAAGAGTGCTGGTGCTAATCCCGGACCTGCTTGTTATGGCTTAGGTGGTGATTATCCAACTGTAACTGATGCGAATATAGTTTTGGGTCGCATTCGACCAGAGTACTTCTTGGGTGGAAAAATGAATATTGATGAAACTCGAGCACATAATGTACTGACTCAACTTGCTAAACGAGCTAAGCTGGCCAGGCGAATTGCTCTTACAATTGCACAATCCGCCGCCTTAGGTATTGTAGAGGTGACCAATGCTCATATGGAGCGTGCACTGCGTTTAATCTCAGTGCAGCGCGGTTACGATCCTAGAGACTTTACACTTGTTGCTTTTGGTGGTGCAGGAGGTTTGCATGTGTGTGAACTAGCAAGGGCTCTAAGAATTGGACAAGTGATTGTTCCACGTGGAGCATCTACAATGTCTGCGCTCGGTATGATAGGTGCGGATGTGATTAAGGATTATGTACGTACAGTTATGCTTCCTGAAGACACTTTATATAGCGAGTTATTAAGCAGGATTAAGAATATGGTTGTTCTTGCTCAAGCCGATATGGAAGAAGAGCTGATATCAGAAGACAATATTTGCTTGCAAACTACATTGGATGTACGATATCGTGGTCAATCTTATGAATTGAACGTTCCATTGACCGAAGACTATCAATCAGACTTTCATGATACTCATATGCAGGCATATGGACATAGCAATGTTGACGACTCGATAGAAATAGTAAATCTGCGCGTACGCTGTATTGGATCAGTGAGTGCAGTGCCAATATTGAAAACCGCGTTAGTTACTACTGATCCGTCTGTAGCTCAGCTCGGAAATGGCCCTATGGTACTATCGGGCGAAATTATTGATACTGATATTTATTCTGGTGATTTATTAAAGCCGGGTCATGTGATTGTTGGCCCGGCTTTAATAGTCTATAGTGACACTACTATATTGATTTCTTATGAGGATCGAGCAGTGGTCGATTCATGGCACAATATTGTGCTTGATATCGCAATGCCAAACAATGGTAAGGTAGCATTTTATGGGTAGACACTTAATGCCGGATGCAGTGCAAACAGAGATTTTCAGGCATCTATTGGATTCAATTGCCGAGGAAATGGGAGTTACATTGCAGTACAGTTCTTATTCACCCAATATCAAGGAGAGACGAGATTTTTCTTGTGCATTGTTTGACATACAAGGAAACATGGTAGCCCAGGCATCGCATATACCGGTACATTTAGGAGCTATGCCATTATCTGTAGAGTCATGTATGCGCAAAGTGAAATTGTTGCCCGGTGATGTGATTATGGTGAATGATCCTTTCATGGGCGGTACTCATTTACCGGATGTTACACTAATCACTCCGATTTT
>CAJWIA010000158.1 GCA_913040765.1 uncultured Anaerolineales bacterium
GTTGCTATATTGGAGGTGATAAAATAAATTGAGAGTCCTGACGAGAACTGAAGCGCGAAAAATGCAAACATTAGTGGCATCATTGTCATCATTGAACGCTGCATTTGCGCAGACTGATCGTTGGGATCAGTAGTAGGCGGAGTCATCATCTTTTGCTGTAGTACGGTGGTGATATATACAAACAAAGGCAAAACTGGCACACCAATCCCAGACAATATCTCCAGGTAGAATCTATCTGGCTGACTAAGGTCCATCCAGAGAAAAGTACGTTCTACGGGTATCATTTTGTGGAATTCTGGGAACCATGATTGGTATGCAGCCTTGTATAGGTCGATCATTTGTAGTGGAGCTGCTGGAATTGCATGCATGATGGAGCGATACATTCCAATGAGGATTGGGAACTGAATAAACATTGGCAGGCATCCTGCTAGCATTGATGCCGGACTATAGCCAATCTTTTGGAGCTCTTTCTGCATACGTTCCGGCTCTCCCTTATATTTCTCTTGTATCCTCTTAATATCTGGTTGCATGGCCTGCATCTTCATCTGAGATTTCTGTTGCTTGGCTGTTAGAGGCATTAGGAGTAAACGTATTGCTAAAGTCAGTATAATTAATGACAGCGTGAAACTATCACCCATTACTTTATAGAGTAGTAATAGTGAGTTAGTAAATGGGTAAATGACTAATTGATTCCACATGATTGATCTATATATCTAATAATATTTAAAAAGTAACAAGCTATTCTGGATTAAATTCCCACACAATTACACCGTCTGATTGATTAATGGCATACACTAGATTTTCACCATTCATCGAGGTAATATACAGTAATCCATTATGTGCGATTGGATCCGCTAAAAGTCGGTCGGCATTCTTGCTATCAATTTCAATATTCCAGACTGGATTTCCACTAATAGCGTCTATCGAGTATACAAATCCGTTGTCACTGGTTACAAACAAATTGCCATTACTATATGCGGGTGTTCCTCGTGATGCACTGTCAAGTTGTTGGCTGGTCCACACTTCACGTCCGGTCTCTCTGTTTAGCGCGTATACGTATCCGTCTAAATCGCTAAAAAATACATGTTCATTAACTGCCTTAGGACTACCCCAAACCCATCCTTTGGCTTCATATTCCCATATGATCATGCCATTAGCAGCTTCTATAGCATAGACAGTATTAGATAATGATCCTGTATACAGGGTGTCTTGATAAATGGTTGGAGAATCGGCTAAGGCACCCTTAAAATTCTGCTGCCATATTTGTGATCCATTAGTAATGTCAATTGATGTTAGAGTGTGATCCATGCCAGGCAAAAACACGTATTTACCGTTTGCAGAAGGTGGAGCCCATAGTTCTTTTGCTGATTCGAACTTCCAAGCTGTTTGGCCGTTGGAAATTTGCAACGCGTATAATGTATTTTCCGAAGTAAAAAATGCTAAGTCTTCGCTTGCACTTGTGCCAGTTGGTGCTGTGCCCGATTTGTTGTTTGTAGCATCGAAGCTCCAAATTTCATTTCCATTTGTGATATCAATAGTAAAAGCATGTTTATTGTCTGACCCTACTACTATTGAATCATTAGTGTGTGCTGGGGATGTGTACAATTGACTTCTAATACTATCAGGCTTACTAGGAAATTTCCATAGCAACCTACCAATATCTGATGAGATTGCATAGACCGCATTATTGTTTGCTATTATTAAATTATTGTCGGCTATAATTGAATTGGGCCATGAACTTGCTGGCATAGCGCCGCTGCACCCTACTAGCAATAGTGTTATTGTTGTTGCAAAAACAGCAATATACGAATGGTTTTTTATCAGATGTTTGAATCCGGACATAATTTCAAGCTTTTATCCATTACCCATACGGAAGTTTATAGTATCAGTTTGACCAGGTATAGGATCATAACCTCCGGGGTTGAAAGGATGGCATTTCAAAACCCGACGTAATAGAAGAGCAGACCCCTTAATAATCCCAAATCTTGATATTGCTTCATAGCCATATTCTGAGCATGTAGGTTGAAAACGACAACTAGGTGGCATTAAGGGTGAAATACATTTTCTATATAATATTATTGCTGTAAGGAACAAATTTTTCATCTAGCGTTCTTTGTACCTGCTTTTATCAATAGTGCAGATTGTGATAGTAGATAATATATTGCTGCAATTACATCATCTACCTTACAATTACCTATAGTTGGTCTGGCAATTAACAACATGTCCCACCCAGCTAAAATGTTTGCGTCATGGTAGCCAAATGCTTCGCGCATCAGACGTTTAGCTCGATTTCTCTTGACAGCGTTTCCTACATGTCTGCTTGCAACAAAACCTATTCTTGAATATGGTTGTGAATTTTTGATAACCTGTAAAACAGCTAGCGGGTGTACCCAAGATTTTCCGGAATGTTTCACTCTTCGAAACTCATTTTGTCTGCGCATGACAATCATAAGCGAGACTTTCCGGAGTTTTTATTTGCGCTTATGATTACTTGATGCACTACCGCTTTTAGTTCCATTCCAGTCTACATGTGGTTTAACATGGACACGTTGTGGTGCTAGTATGCTGCGCCCCTTACGTCGTCTGGACTTGAGAACTTTTTGTCCACTTGAAGTACTCATGCGTTTTCGGAATCCGTGAACTCTTGCACGTCTCCTGATTTTTGGTTGATACGTTCTCTTAGGCATTATGGAGCCTCACATAAAAGTGCGGCTCGACGTGTTGTTATTACTCGCCGGCCGCTATATATCTATACCGTTTTATCTGGCTTTCAGTGGGTGACATTATACCTGACGGTAGAGTGCAGGTCAAATATCATTATGCAAGTTTAGTCTCAATTAGCTTCGGTGGTCAATATAGTCTTCAGTTTTAGATGTACTTGATTCTTGAACAATTCGTACCTCACGTTGAGGAAAGGGTATCAATATGTTTGCGGATCGTAATGCGTTATATACAGCTGTATTAACTCTGTCAAACATTGGTCGGGTATCAATGTAACTTTCAATCCACCAACGTAATCTGAATATAAGGGCCGAATCACCGAAATTTAGAAAAAGAGCATCGACTGGTTTGTTGTCAAGCACTCCTTCAACATTTCTAATAGCATCAGTTAGTGTTGTACGGGCAAACTCTAAATCAGTGCCGTAGGCAACACCCACCTCCATTTGGATTCGATAATGTGTATCCGGGAAAGAATGATTGACGACAAGACTTTTTTCTATAACTGAGTTGGGTACAATAACTGTCCTGTTGTCTAATGTTTGGATCCTAGTGCTTCTTAAGCCTATATCAATTACATTTCCCCAAGTGTCTAAATCTCTGATCTCAATGCGATCACCTATCCTAAAAGGGCGATCGATCATAATTAATATGCCACTGATAGTGTCTGACAGTGCTGCCTGTGCAGCTAGTGCTATGGCTAATGAACCTATTCCCATTGTTGCTACAAGTGCGCTGACATCAACATCAAAGCGTCCCAACAGGATAATTATTGCTATACCTCCAATAATCCCGAGTATTACTCTTCGTAGCAAAGGTACTGCTTGAGTCAATAGTCGTGGATCCGAAGTTTCTGTTATGTGTTGTTTGTACCAGATAAAAAATGCCGAGACACTTCTCCACAACAGAATAACAGTTAGAGCAAGGTAAACTACAAAAAAGAACTGTGTCCAGAACGGAAGCAATGTAAACGGTAAGAATGCAAGTCTTAGTATTGCCCAATGTGATGTTGCCGCAATTACAAGCCAATAGATTGGTGCTCGGGCAGCTGGAAGTAATGCGTCATCAAGTTTAGTTTCGGTGCGTCCAACGATTGTTTGTATTAATCGAATCAGCCATTTAGTTACTATCTTGCGACCAAGGGTAGGCACAACTACCAGTACTATGGCAGAAATTCCTATATCGATCCATTGTCTAGAGTCAAGTCCTAGAAAATTCATTGATAACTACCTTGTTATTTTCTATGCACAGTTTTTGTAAACAAAACAGCATTAGCTAGTCTTATTTGATATTATATCTATAAAATAACATATGTGTATGCAAAAATATATGCTGTGACAT
>CAJWIA010000159.1 GCA_913040765.1 uncultured Anaerolineales bacterium
TGCTAGAGGCGAACAGGGTAAAAGAGGAATTCCGTACAAAAAACCCACTAAGGCCACCCAAGCTGCCTCTTCGGACATGTGTACTGCCTGCCACAAACAAGTAATGACAAAAATCCGAGTTCCAAGATGTCCCAAGGTGCCACCCAACCAATAAGCTGGATATGCTGTGTGACGTAATTTCTTTAAGTCAGTTAACCAATTGGAAAATCTATGGTGTGCCAACAGTACTTTATCACCTAGACCTAAATCTCTATGTCCTAGCATAAAATATACTAATCCTCTCACAATTTAGGTGCACTAAAACTAACTAGCACAAGTCAACTGTAGACTTTGCGATACATACAACAAATTGATTACTTGAAACAGGAGCTTACTTGTTGCTACATTTGTTTTCTAACAAGGATCCGACCACAAAGGTACCGACCCAACATCTACTTATTGCGATACTTGGCCCAAGTTTTGCTGTAAACTAATCGGTGGAAGCCCCTTACCCGCACCCATTTCATCGATTCTGTGACAAGCTGCATAATGCCCTGGTCTCCACTCCTTTAACTCAGGTCTATTAGTCCTACATTCATCAACAACAAGTGGGCATCGTGTACTAAACAGACATCCTTTAGGAGGATTCGCAGGATTAGGAACATCACCTTGCAGAACAATACGCTGTCGTTTTGCTTCAATTACAGGGTCAGGAACCGGAATTGCGGAAATGAGGGAAACTGTATATGGATTCAATGCATTGACAAAAAGTCGGTCAGTCTCAGCCAATTCTACTATGTGACCCAGATACATAACTGCTACCCTGTCAGAAATATGACGGATCATACTCAGATCATGGCCTATAAACAAATAGGTCAGGCCTATATCAGCACGAAGATCTTCAATTAGGTTCACAACCTGAGCTTGAATAGAAACATCTAAAGCAGATATTGGTTCATCGCACACAATAAAATCTGGTTCGGATGCTAAAGCTCTAGCTATACCCACTCTCTGACGCTGACCACCAGAAAACTCATGAGGAAACCTACTAGCCACATCAGGACTCAACCCTACTACTTCTAGCAAATGATTTACTCTATCTTGAACCTTCTGATTATCTACGGTGCTATGAATACGGATAGGCTCAGCAATAGTAGCTCCAACAGATAGACGAGGATTCAATGAGGCAAATGGGTCTTGAAATATCATTTGCATGCGCTTACGCATATCTCTCATCGATTTTGAGTCCAAGTGTGCCAATGCGACACCATCAAATTCTATTTCTCCGGCCGTTGGCTCATATAACTGCAGAATTGCTCTACCTGTTGTAGTTTTTCCACAACCACTTTCACCGACTAATCCAAAGGTCTCACCACGCAAAATATCAAAGGTTATACCATCAACAGCTCGCACAGCCCCAACCTGCCGCTGAAGTATGCCTCTCCTAATCGGAAAATGCACCTTTAGATTTTTTACACTCAACATACTTTTATTATTCAATGGTTCGTTCACATTCATTTTCAATATCCCACCAACAAGCAGCACTGTGGTTCCCGTTTAGAACAAAAAGGTTTGGATTTTCACTTTTACATCGATCAAAAACATATTTGCAACGTTCAGCAAAAGGACAACCAGCAATTGGATCGAGCATATTGGGCGGTTGACCATCAATACTCGTCAAGCGCTCGGAAGAACTATGTTCTTGGTCATGTCGAGGCAATGACTCCAGTAAACCTTGAGTATATGGATGGGATGGATTGCCGTAAACATCCTCAGCAGAACCTGTTTCAACAACCTGACCAGCATACATCACAGCCACTCTATCAGCAAGACGCGCAATCACACCTAGATCATGTGTGATCAGTATCATACCCATGCCTTCACTATGACGTAGATCATTCAATAATTCAAGAATCTGTGCTTGGATAGTAACATCTAGAGCAGTAGTAGGCTCATCAGCTATTAGTATTGGTGGAGCACAAGCCAAGGCAATTGCAATCATTACTCGCTGGCGCATACCACCTGAAAACTGATGAGGATAGTCATTGATACGCTCTGCAGCATCTGGAATACCAACTTTGTCCAGCAATTCTATGCTAGCATCCAAAGCTTCATTCCACGACATTTCTTTGTGTTCCACTAGAGGCTCGGCAATCTGTGTTCCAATTGTAAGAACAGGATTTAATGATGTCATTGGATCCTGGAAAATCATGCCTATCTCTACAGAACGTACCTTCCGTATCTCTGATTGACTCATAGCTAACAAATCACGATCGCCAAGAAAGGCAGTGCCATCTACAATTCTACCGGGCGGATTAGGAATAAGCTGGAGCAAGGACATCACAGAAACAGATTTACCACACCCGCTCTCACCGACCACCCCAAGAACTTCTCCACGATCTAAATGAAAAGAGACACCATTCACAGCTCTGACCACTCCACCAAGAGTATGAAATTCAGTCCTAAGACCATCTACTTGTAGCACTCTGTTTACATCATTCATAGTTCAAAAACACCCACTCTTAAGCAATGTTATTACTCTATACATAGAGTATCAAAGTTTGCGTTATTACACAATGTATCATATGCAACACTCATAATGCCCCTACAGCACCACCATCTACCAATATGGATCGTCCGGTAATGTAGCGGGCTAAGTCTGACGCCAAGAACGCAGCGAGCGCCGCTGGTTCATCAGGATCAGCCAGCCGTCCTACAGGTATTTTACTAGCTGTTATTGCAAGCTCTTCGTCAACGCTTATACCTTTCTTTTCTGCACGAGCCCCAGCTAATACAATAGCACGATCAGTACTCGTAGGACCAGGACAAATATTGTTTACAGTCACACCGTATGCAGCAATTTCATTAGATAATGTTTTTGCCATACCGCCAACAGCCAATCGCACACCATTTGATAACATTAAATTCGGCACAGGCTCTGTAAGAGTTTTTGAAGTGAAATTGATAATTCTGCCCCATTTCTGCTCCTTCATTCCAGGAATACACTCGCGTATCAAACGAACTGCACTAAGAAACACCAGCTCGAAAGCCGAAATCCATTTTTCATCACTTGCAGAATCAAAAGGCCCAGGCGGAGGACCTCCTGAGTTTGTTACTAATATGCTCACCGTACCCAACTCATCGGCTACTGCATCAACTAGGCCTGCTATTGATTCAGTACTACGTAAATCGACTTGAAATGCACGTACATGACTATCACTCAAAGCATGTTTCTGTACCTGGCCAATAGCATTTTCAAGTGCATCTTCGTTGAGATCACATAGAGCCACTTTACATCCCTCCATTGCTAATCTTATAGCAGTGGCTAAACCAAGACCATTAGCCGAAGCGGCAACAAGTGCTGTGCGATCCTTAATCCCTAAATCCATTGTTTAATTTTCTCCCTGGCTATCTGCCCAAAGCAAAAGTTTGTCTAGTTCATCAAGTGTCATCTGATCTATCGGAGCATGTGGTTTTCGAGCTGTGGGTGAACCAATTATTCCTCTACGATAGTATGCTTGCTTGCGTAGAGGCAAATTGATGTATTTTTGATTTTCAAAACTAATCAATGGACAATATCTGTTAAACAACTCTTCCGCACCATTTATATCACCACTGTTAAATTGATCATATATTCTGACCAGAACCTTAGGAAATGCAAACCCAGTCATAGTACCAACAGCACCATGACGTAATTCCTCCAGAAACATTATGCCCCCAAGACCACCAAAAATCTTCATTTCAGAATTCTGACTTAACAAATCAGAAGCTTTCTTCGGAGAAGGCTCATCTTCCAATTTTATATTACTGAGTACTGATTCAGAATCTGCCAAATCCAGGAGAAATTCTGTCGACATGTACACTCCTGTACTAGACGGATGATCTTGTATAACTATTGGAGCATCCAATATATTAGCCAAAGTCATGTAGTGGTCTCTCATCGCTGCGTCGCTAGGTCGCATTAACTTCGGTGGAGTTATCATAACAGATGATGCACCTAAATCAATAGCCCTTTCGGATGTAGCAATGCACCCATATGTGGATGCATGTGAGGTGCCCACA
>CAJWIA010000160.1 GCA_913040765.1 uncultured Anaerolineales bacterium
AAATCTACGAAATTATGTATTATTCTAACTCGATCAGAGGGCAGCGATTGAGATGCATCATAGTCAGAAATAGATACAACACGATCAGCATGTCGGTCAATTCTTTGACGCAGCCATTTCCTCCGCAAACCAAAATATCCTCGAGCTAATGGCTCACGAATATGCCACACTACTGGTATATCTGCTTCGTGAGAAGCTTGAGCAGAAGCAGCTAAGGTAGATGAATTTAAATGAACTAGATCAGGCTTCAAACGTCTCAAATAATTGTGAGTAGCTCTTACAGAGGAAGCAAAGCTCAATATTTTACCAGGGAGTTGCCATAACAAACTATTTCCATACCATACCAATTCTGTTTGACTAAAATCATTAATATCAAGAGCTAAGTGACATTCATAACCTTTCGAACGAAAAACGTCCACCGCTGCACCATCAGCAAGAAACAAAAGAACTGGATCATAACGATCACGGTCAAGTTGTTCTAGCAGAAACAGTAGGCTTAATGGAGCACCGCCTATTTCGCCACCATGATGTATATACAAAATTCTTTTCATTGTATTTTTACATGTATTAATAAAGACTCACCCTGAATCCTGTCCATCCAACACAATACATATCTGAAGATCATTGTGTTCCAATCTCGATTATGAACCATAGATTAGTACTGATAGAATTGATACGAGAATGTCTCTAAATAATTCATCCAACCGACGAAAAACATTTGGCTAAGTAATATGCCTACAACTGCGTCTCGCTACCACAGTGATTCCCCATGACACTAGCACCACAAAGAACGGAATAGAAGGCAAGGTAAAACGATATGCATTGTCAACCAAAATAGACGAGAATGATAATACTCCTATTGCAGCAGGGGGTGCCCCAAACAGAATTATCGATCGCACCCAACCTAGTAACTGACCGGTCCTATAGAATCCCCATACATAAAAAACGAACATGCAAACTATTCCGAAAAGCAAGATGAAATTGCTTGTTAGAAGCAGCTGTATGGTATTGATGAAGTGATCAACTGAAACCATGTTAAAAACACTATTATCATAATAATAAGCTGTTTCAGCCATTACATCTATTGCACCAAAATATAGATATCCGGGTAGCCATGGGTTGTAACCAGGAGTGCCTATATTTAGAGAAGCAAGTCTGTTATACAACACTTGAGGGATATACACACTGGCAGCTACAGTTGGGAACAACAGCAAATCCCACCACCGACGATGCATTCCAATCACCAACAATGACAACAAAATAATAGTGACAAAATGCACTCTGAACATCAGCATGATGCCAGTGGCAATTGCGCTTAGAATCACCCATTTTATATCGTACGATTCAATGCATTGAACCAAAAAATATATTGATATCAGCGCAAAAAACACTGCGGGACCATCAGGTACACCTTGCAACCATGCCACTCCAGGCACATAAGGCATCCGCATCCAAGATGCCTGTGGATGTGGCCAAATCAATAACCAAATTAACCAAGGCATTATTGCCCACATAAAAGCCGCAATATAGCCACTATCTTCACTATGTAAAAGTCGAGCAGTCAATTTGCCTATAACTATGACTGACATCCCGCCAAACAAAAACCCATGCAAAAGCACAATATGAGGCAACAAATCGGTGAAGGTCGAAGATCCGAACAATCTAATTATTATAGCCATAATTGCTGGCAAACCTAGATTAACCGAAAAATATTGTTCGTATGTTCCTTCTGCTAGAACTAAGCCGAAATCAAAATAATAATTCTGGTCACCACCATGATGAAAATACCAGCCATCATGTGATTCTAATTGAGGAAATCCCACTACAAGTAGAGCTACAATCCCCATTCGGAGTAAGGCGAAGACTGAGTAGATTGCTAGTGACACGCTCGAATTATGCCTCGAGCTAACAGCATTTAACAATATTTTCTTGGTTGATTTGAACAATGTATACACAATAAAAACAGATTTCGGATAATGCTATTTCACAAGATGAATTATTTGAACGTGCGAGTACCACGCTCCCTTATCAACTTGGCGGGATTACCACCTACAATACTAAAAGCCTTCACATCACGAGTAACAACTGAACCAGCTGCTACTACTGCTCCTTCTCCAATCGTAACTCCCTTAAGTATTATGGCACTAGAGCCTATCCACACATTGTCATGTATCGTTATGGGTGCATCCCGTCTAGAGAAATATGGATCGTCTGGGTCATGATCAGAAGTATATAATTCAACCCCATGACCAAATACAACATTATTTCCTACGACTATGCTATCTCCAGCAACAAAAAACGTGTAGTGTGGAATCGTACAATGATCACCAATACTAATCTTATCCATAGCTCCGCCCACAAAACGCACACCTGACCAAATCTCTGTATTCTTACCAATGCTTATTTGGCAAACCTGTCTGTAATAAAAATTCCGAACCATAGCCCAAGGCACATTACCAATTATTACGTTCAATATCCAAGTGCGTAAGAAACCAACGATAGGTATGCCGAATGTAACGTTCAACCAACTTCGAATTTGCTTTAGCATGTATTTGAGCGAGCAGCTCCTAGATTATATACATTTCTGAAGGCAAGTCCTTTACTAGTGCAAAAATCTGAGAAAGCATCATTCGCAAGAATATCATCTGACAACAACAAGCCTTCTCGCCCAAGCGCTGAATACGCTGTTTCAAATTCCCAAGTCATATTTTCGTAACTGTGATCACTATCATGAAGAAACATATCAATATCACGCAATTGTTCGAGGAGAGAGGGCAAATGCTCGCGAGAAGTACCAATCAATTGAGTGTGTCGTTCATGTAAATATTCCGGAACTGCCCATCCAGACAAAGCACCTGCAGGCATAAACTCATGATAACTTTCAATTGTGTTGAGTTGTGTATTATTAACCTTTCCAGGAGGAAGGTCAATAGTATACAAATGACCGCATTGGTTGCGCTCCATAGCACGCAGTATAAATGCTGTAGACTTTCCCGGTGTACCTCCAGTTTCCACCATTATTTTGGGCTTGAATGACCGCACGATAACATATAGTGTGACTTCGTTAAAAAACACAGAACCAGAATGGCCAAATAACATAAAATCCACTGCTCGAGGCGAATATTGAGTATATCTGCTCAATTTTCTCTGTACGTCTCTAATAAAATCCGTATCTTCTTCAATCTCCATCAGTAATTTCTTACTATTTCGCGACGGTAGAGCTACACAGTCTTGTAACATTGCTAAACGATTGAGGTCATAATTAAATGCTTGAGCAAGAATCAAGGGATTTCGACATTCTATAGCACGTTGCAGCCATAACTTTACATCTCTATACATTAGCTTTTCCTTTGATTCTTCACAGCACTAAGAACTGTGTTCCATACGGTTCGTAGTCTGTCACGCTCAAAAACCAAAATTGCTAGAGCAAACAATATCGAGCAGATACCACCTTTAATTGCAGCACTAATCCACATCATACTAGGCAACCAAGGTGACAATATCTGCAGCATACCATAGGCGACCAAACATGTCAGTGCAGGAAGTTTGTAAATGTCTAAAGTTGACCATCCTAGCTCCTGGCTAACATACCTATCAGCTATCCACAGACCTATAACCGTCATGACACTAACTGACACAGCCGCTCCAGCAGCACCCCATAGTAAAACCGCACCAGGACATACCACGGCCAAGAAAATAGCCTGGTAAGCTACTGTGCGACGCATACGCTTCTCCTTGCGCAATGCAAGCAGAAGCTGACATGCATTCTGATATAGTGGACGAAGCAAGATGAATCCAGACATGAGACGAAACAAAGGTACCGTATCCAACCAGCGCGGACCCAAAACTATTGTGACCACTTCTTCAGTAGCAGTCAGAGCGAAGAGTCCAGAAAGGAAAATAATATTTGTTAGCAGCCATGTCAAGTTTTTATAGACAGTCTTTAATGTGTTTATATCTCTAGAAGCACTTCGGGAATATAGTGGAAGTGCGATCTGACCTATCATCCCCGCAAAAACGTCCATGAGCATTTTGCC
>CAJWIA010000161.1 GCA_913040765.1 uncultured Anaerolineales bacterium
AGCATATGGTCTGTTAGATGGGGGTAATCTTGTCCCAAGTCATATCCGCCAATAATCCCATATTCATCAAACAAACTTTTGTTAATATCTGCTATTGGTTTTGTACAATGTACCGCAAACTCATGAAAAAATGGTTGATGTTGTCGTACTGACAAACCAGGTATCTTATCTATTTTTTTGGCAGCATAGTGTGCTTTGTAATAGCAAAGCTCCGAAACTTTACGCAGTCCTTGTTTGCCTAAAACAGACAGATAAATTGCAGCAGCAGTGACCATTAGACCTTGATTAGTGCAAATATTGGAAGAAGCTTTATCGCGACGTATATGTTGCTCTCGAGGAGTTAGAGTGAGTACATAACCTCTCTTGCCTTTTACGTCAACCGTTTCTCCCACAAGTCGTCCTGACATTTTTCGCACGTATTTTTCACGTGTCGCAAAAAACCCTAGATAAGGCCCTCCGTATGACAAAGGAATACCTAGTGGTTGTCCTTCACCTACAACAATGTCAGCTCCGTACTCTCCAGGAGGTTTCATCGTACCCAATGTAATTGGATTGGATATGACGCAAAACAATGCGCCTACATCCTTAACTGCGTTTTCAATTCCTTGCAAGTCTTCCAACTCTCCCAAGAAATTAGGATTTTGGACGATGAAAAGTGCAGTCTGATCGTCCAGTTCAGTTAATAAATCGTCCAAATCTGCTTCTAGATTATCTTCGCCCACGATGGTCAATCCCATTCCTTGGGTATATGTGTGTATTACTTGTCGGTAGTGAGGATGAATCGTAGGAGATATTATTATCTTAGTGCGTTTGCCACGGAAGTGATTGAGAGCCATAATTATGGCTTCGGCCGCAGATGTTGCACCATCATAGTGGCTTGAGTTGGCTACTTCCATCCCAGTAAGAGCGCATATCATGCTCTGGAACTCAAACATAGTTTGTAGTGTCCCTTGAGACACTTCTGGTTGATAAGGAGTGTATGCGGTTAAATTCTCTCCGCGTAACAGCATGTGATTAACCAGTGATGGCACATAATGATGATATGCTCCCGCTCCTAGAAAGCACGGGTGGTGAGTTGCTTCTGCATTGGATTCCGACAGTTCTTGTAACTCTTTCAATACTTCCAATTCTGAAAGTGGTCCTGGTATATTAAGCTGGGGGAATCGGTGTTCATTGGGGATGATTGCGAAAAAATCATCTAACTTTTCGACTCCACAAGCTGCAAGCATTTCCTTTCTGTCTAATTCTGTGTGTGGTAGATAACTCATTGTTTGATCACCTTACATATGTTAGGGAAGTGTATTCCTAAACATCCTATTATTTTATGAACTTCGAGATTCACAGTAATCCATGTATGTTTTTGCGTCCATTAATTCTTCAATTTGATTCACATCTTGTACATCAATCTTGACGAACCAAGCACCTTCGTATGGTTCTACATTGATAAGTTCTGGCTGATCTTCGAGGCCATTATTCACTTCAGTGATCTTGCCAACGACTGGCATGTTTACGTCGGCAGCAGCTTTCACTGATTCTACTGTAGCAAAAATATCATCTTTGTTGAAAGATTCGTCAATTGTAGGAAGCTCTAAATACACTATGTCTGATAGTTGATCTTGAGCATAGTCAGTTATTCCTATCAAAGCAGAATGTCCATCTAGCATTACCCACTCATCGGTTTCTGTGTACACTCTATCTTCTGGGGTTTTCCATGGCATTGTGTGTTCCTCCTAATGATACGTGTTATCCAAAACAAAAAAGGAGACGCAACTGTCTAGATTAGCGTCTCCTCTGTCATAGACCTGAGAGATTCACCCAATTACAGCAAGGCTTGCCCCGTCGGTGTCATTAGACTTTCCAGAGGTTATACAGTCGTCGAGTCCTTTTACCTGAGAGTTTCATCCGTTTTGTTGGATTTGCCCCTTCGGTGCCTCACGTGCTCACTAATATTGTGAAGGTCTCTCCTCGGCAACTGGTGAATTGTTATTACTAATTTTATTGTTAGGTAAGATAGTTGTCAAGGCTTAATAATTATTGTTTGAGACTAGTTATTCTGGCAAGTAATTTTTCAAACGAGATAGTTAGGACTGACCAGTCACAATGTTCTTCTACAAACTTGCGTGCTTTGGTACCTTCAGTTATTCTGTTATTCTGTACCATCATGTGTTGGAGAGTTTGCCGCAATTGTTCAGGATCTGTATATATTATTCCATTTCCGGGTGGAACTTCTTGAATAAGACCGGGAAGCTTACTGGCAAGCACCGGACGACTACAAGCAAGATATTCATATACTTTTATAGGTAATATGTCCCGCGTTGTAGGATTGAGTGTAGAGTATAAAAGGCAAATGTCTGCTGCTGAAATTAGTGCTGGGATGTTTTTGTATGGTTGATGCCCAGTAAATACGACACGCTTTTGTAGTCTCAGGTTCTTACTAAGTGCTAATAACTTATCTTCCATTTCACCTATGCCCACCACCATAAGTTTCAATGATTGCGGCATACTTGGCAAAATGCGCATAATTGTATCGATGCCTGAGAATTCATATAACCATCCAACAAATATCAATACTACATCGCTTTGATCTATTCCCCACTTAGCGCGCATATCATTTATATCTTCGTTTTTTGTTGATCTAAAAAAATCTAGGTCAACGCCGGTATTTACCGTATGTGCGGAGCTGGGATTTGCACCATGTTTCAAGCCATATTCTCGAAGTTTTTGATTAATATAGATAGTTGCATTAGAGTTGCGTAGAAGAATGGTTTCCATCCAATAAGCAAGTGGTCGCAACCATCTGTATGGAACAAGTGTGTGTAGTGCATCAATTACATGTAGGGCAAAAGGGATGTTCTTGAGCTTTGCTATTGCTAGCGCACACAGGCCTGTAGATATAGCATAATTGACAATTACATCTGGGCGCATTGTCTTAGTGATACGCATTAATTCTATGAAGAAGGTCACCATAGATATAATTCTTGCTAGTCCAGGCAATCGTATAGTTGCTGGTCGGATTACACATACATTTGCTTCAGTGTCTGTGCGAGTTGTTCGCTCACATATTAAGCGGGGGGCAACTAGTGGCGAATATGGCCAAGGTGTGTAGTTAATTTCGAAATCCAACACTATTACTCTATGTCCGATTTTGGACAGTCTTTCGAATAAGTGGTGCTGTTGGTGTGGTCCTCGTTGAATCCAATCAGTTTCTTGTACAACTAGAAAATTCATATTTGTGTATTTACCATTTGATAAAGCACAGAAAAAAGGTACAATTTCTGGCTATGAGTGATAAAACCATATTAGTGACAGGCGGTGCTGGATACATTGGTTCAGTTTGCACAGAATTATTGTTGGCACGCGGATACCATGTGATTGTTCTCGACAATCTTCAAACAGGTCATCGTAAGGCAGTGCATCCAAAAGCAGAATTTATAAAAGGCAACATTGGCAATAAGAGTCTACTAGGCAGACTGTTTAATGGCAACAGTATCATAGCAGTTATCCATTTCGCTGCCGAAACACTAGTTACTGCTGCGAACACGCGACCACAATCGTATTTGGCTAATAATTTGGTGAAGGGAATACACTTACTAGATAGTATGCTTAGATATGGATGTAAACAGATCGTTTTTTCTTCCACAGCTGCTGTATATGGGGAACCAAACAATTTTCCTATCATAGAAACACACGAGACAAACCCTTTAAATGCATATGGTGACTCTAAGCTTATGTTTGAGAAAGTCTTAAAGCATTATGGGAATGCTTATGGGATTAAATCAGTAGTTTTTAGATATTTCAATGCTGCAGGTTGTACTAAACATTATGGTGAGTTACACAATCCTGAAACTCATTTGTTGCCATTGGTTTTGCGTGTGCCACTCCGCCAGAGTGATCATATCAATATTTATGGGGACGATTATGATACAAGGGACGGAACCTGTATTAGAGATTATGTACATGTGTCTGATATTGCAAATGCGCATTTACTTGCCCTTGAAAGAATAGAGGATCTTAATAATCCTACATATA
>CAJWIA010000162.1 GCA_913040765.1 uncultured Anaerolineales bacterium
CACCAATCACATTTTCGAGGCCATTAGAACGGGTTACGCGAGCTATTATTGTTGGAGCTTCTTCTGGAATAGGTGAAGCTTTAGCATTGAAATTAGCTAGAGAAGGTTACGTGTTAGCTTTGTTGTCTAGAAGTGAGGATAAGCTCCAGACGCTTTGCG
Organism: uncultured Anaerolineales bacterium; assembly: GCA_913040765.1. GTDB lineage: Bacteria > Chloroflexota > Anaerolineae > Anaerolineales > UBA11657 > UBA11657. Next base: position 160 of record CAJWIA010000162.1, read on the forward strand.
AGAAGATCAACAATGACACTTTGGGTCAAGCCACTTATTTCGTTCATGATGTAAAGCTTACTACAGAGGTTCCCGAACTTTTCTTAAAAGTTTGTACAGAATTAGGTGGACTTGATTTGTTTGTATATAATGCAGGAATTCAATTTCCTAATGATCCTACGGTTTATAGTACTGAAAATGATTTGGATACTTTTCATGTAAATTTACTAGGATTAGCATCCTGGCTAAATTTGGTGGCTAGACGTTTCCAAAAACTTAAATCTGGACACATAGTTGTGGTTGGTAGTGTAGCTGGTGACCGGGGACGTAGGGGCATGCCAGCATATACGGCTTCTAAGTCGGGTCTACATACTTATGTTGAGGGTTTTCGTAATCGACTGTATCGTCATGGAGTGGTAGTTACAACTGTTAAACCTGGTCAAGTTAGTACTTCGCTGTTAAAAAATGCAGACAAAGAATTGTGGCCAATTTCAGCAGATTTAGCTGCAGAATATATATGGAGGGCCATCAAACGTCGTCGCATGGTTGTTTATGTGCCCTCCCGATGGTTTTTGATAAGTTGGTTGATTAGGCTTATTCCATCTATCTTGTTTCGCAAGTTAAACATATAAACAACGTGACATTGCCAATGGTTAAACTTTCACATCAATCCATCCGGAGAGAAATGTCTTGGGGCATGGCGTCTGAAGCGTGCTGCTATGTGTATTACCCTGAGGATGAGAACGATTTGCTAGAGATTTTTGAGCTAGCAAAAGTTCGCGGTATGACGGTTGGTTTTAGGGGGGCGGGACAGAGTTATGGTGATGCTGCTCTAAATGGAGAGCAGATTCTTGTGGACCTATCAGGTTGGAATCGTATATTGGACTGGGATCCTGAAAATGGGCTAATCACAGTGCAGTCTGGAGTCACTATAGCTCAATTATGGAGGAGAGTAGTGTCTTCCGGATGGTGGCCACCTGTGGTGCCGGGAACTATGAATCCTACAGTTGGTGGATGTGCATCAATGAACATTCATGGCAAAAACCACTGGCAGGTAGGATCATTTGGTGATCATGTTGTCGACTTTAAAGCGTTACTTCCTAGTGGTAAAATAGTATATTGTAGTCGATTAAAATCACAAGATCTTTACTATGGTATGTTGGGATCGTTTGGTATGTTGGGATGTTTTCTGTCAATGACTTTGCAGTTGAAGCAAATTTCGTCTGGAGAAGTACAGGTCACGGCATTATCAGCAGCTAATCTTGATGATCTTTTACGTATTATTGATATACATAAAGATGAAGACTATGTAGTAGGTTGGGTGGATTGTATGGTCGGGAGCAGTGCTATTGGTCGAGGTATTGTGCACACAGCGAGGCATTTAGACTTGCCAAGTCAAAATATCTTGACAGATGATGTAGCTATGAGCACCCATGAATTGCCGACCAAAATATTGGGCGTTCTACCTGCTAAATACTTGTGGATTTTCTTGCGAATGTTTAATCATCGTATGGGTTACAAAATTGTCAATGCAGTACGTTATTATTTAGGTCTCCTACGAAATGGACATCGATTCGTGCAATCTCTTGCACAGTTCAACTTTTTGCTTGACTATATACCTAATTGGAAACGAGCTTTTCTGCCTGGCGGTTTGATACAGTACCAGTGTTTTGTCCCATTTAGAAATGCCTATACTGTTTTTCATAAGATCATTCAATGCTGTACCAATAGTAAGTCCCCACCTTATTTAGGGGTTGTCAAAAGGCATAAGGCAGATGATTTCTTAATTTCTTGCAATTTAGACGGTTATTCATTGGCTATCGATTTCTCAGTGAAGGATAGCAATCGTGCTGGATTGTCAAGTCTTTTGGCAGAGCTAGATAAGATTGTATTGGATGCAGGTGGTCGGTTCTATTTTGCAAAAGATAGCACGCTAAATCCCGAAGTGGCCCGATCTTTTCTAGGGCCAAAAACCCTTGCAAGATTAATGGAATTGAAACTTGGATGTGATCCAGGTGGACTCCTTCAGAGCAATTTATCCCGCCGGATATTGCCTGAGTTGCATGGTTATCAGGTGGATAAAGGATGAAATATAGTGTGACCATGAATGTCAAGTATGCTTCTGGATTGATATTTGCACCGACTCTGTGGCTATGATATAATTTCAACTGAAAGGGGTTATAGGCAATTATGATATTGAGAAGTGGGTGAGCCCCGCTTCTCTTTTTTTTGGAAAGTTTTTATATTGCGGGAGAATAACATAGTATGAAAAGTGAATTTGCACTGGCATTCAATGAGATTGCAGAACGCAGCCGCTTAGAAACTAGCACAATAATAATGGCAGTAGAATTGGCACTCGAGCAAGCATATCGGAAATCCGTTACTGCTTCGGATGCTCAAGAAGTTGTTGCACGGGTGGAACCTGAAAGTGGACAAGTGTCTGTTTTTGCAGAAAAAGAAGTGGTAGACGATCCTCAAGATGATCGTACTGAGGTTGCTTTATCAGTAGCTTGTGAAATAGATCCGGAAGTGCAGTTGGGAGACCTGATTCAGGTAGATTCTACACCTTCTGGTTTTGGTAGGATTGCAGCTCAAACAGCCAAGCAAGTAATATTGCAAAAGTTGAAAGAAGCGGAACGTGAAAGTCAATATCAAGAGTATATTGAGCGTGAGGGCGACATTATCCATGGTACGGTTCAGAGTTACAGCATGAAAGGTGTTACCCTATCTCTAGGTCGTGCAGAAGCGCAAATGCCTAGAAATCAGCAGATGCCTGGTGAACGATATCGTACTCATGAAAAATTGCGGGTTTACTTGGTGGAAGTCAGAAAGACCGCACGTGGCCCAGAGATAATAGTTTCACGCACACATCGTAATTTGTTGCGACGTCTACTAGAGATGGAGGTGCCTGAAATTTATAATGGGGTAGTTGAAATAAAGTCTATCGCTAGGGAGGCCGGATATAGGTCAAAAGTTGCTGTTGATGCTATGCAGCAAGGTGTTGACCCTGTAGGAGCCTGCGTTGGTATGAGAGGAATGAGAATTCAGTCAATTGTGAAGGAATTACATGGAGAAAAGATCGATGTTATCCAATGGAATCCTGATGCATCTGTGTTTATCTCAAAAGCACTGAGTCCAGCACGGGTATCTGGTGTGCACTTGGAGGATGATACAACTCCAGAAGGGCGCACAGCCACTGTAATTGTTCCTGATGATCAATTGTCTCTAGCTATTGGACGTGAAGGTCAGAACGCACGTCTTGCTGCTAAGCTAACTGGTTGGCGCATTGATATAAAGAGTCTAGCTGAGGCCGCACATGAGTCAATAGATCGACTTCGTAATGATGATTATTACGCAGAGCTCGCTGTAGAGCTAGAATCTGATATGGAAAGGGTTGCAATTACTCTGGCTAAAATGGATGAAAGTAAACCTGTTATGCCGGAGGAATATAGTACTCTGACTAGTTTAGTGAATTCTGTTGAGGAACGAAGACTTGAGATGCATGAAGCTGAGCTTGCTGAAAGAAGGGCCAAATTGGAAGTCGTACGAGCCGGAATTCCTTCACTTGCATATAGTTTTTCATTGACTGAAGCTGACGTCCTCACTGATCGCATAAGAGGTGTGTTGTTGGAGGCTAATTTTGAGACTGTTGGACAGGTTTTAGAACAATTGTCTATGGACTCGGATGTGATATTGGCACTGAGTGGTATCGGGCCGAAGGTGGTTGAGAATATACATGGTAAGCTGAATGAATTAGCTGCTGATATGACTGATCTTGAAACGGCTGATGAAGAGCATATTGTTATAGATGAGACAAGTGCTGACCGGGATCAATCAGAAGCCGAATCGTTAGAGCCAGCATCTGCTGATGGTGAGGATCAGG
>CAJWIA010000163.1 GCA_913040765.1 uncultured Anaerolineales bacterium
TCACCTAATCTTACTTCAGGCATATTAAATTTCCCAACCTAAATCACACCCAATCGAGTGCTCCTTTTCGCCATGCATACAACAATCCTCCTGCAAGAATAACTATAAAAATGACACCTTCTACCACCGCGAAAAATGGCAACTGCTTGTATGCCACAGCCCAAGGAAACAGAAAGACAATCTCAACATCAAATATGACGAACACTAATGAAAATATGTAGTATTGCACTTTGAACTGGATCCATGTGTCCCCGACTGTCTCCATGCCACACTCGTATGTTTCATTCTTTAAAGGATTCGGCTTTTTGGGTGCCACTATGGTGTTTATTACCAAAGGAACTGCTGCAAAAATAATCCCAAAGAAGAGGATAATCCCGATAAATATCCAGTCATGTGCCATAAAATTATTTTACAAATCTTACCTCATTATGGGGTAAACCCGAATTTATACTTCCAAGTAATTACAGCTATTTGTGACAATTAGTGCAAATGATAGCAAAATGATAGCATGAGTGCAATAGCGTGTCAACGAACTGTTACCAAAAACCTAGTATTTTATACAAATTTGTATACACAATAATTTTCTATTGTAAAACAACCAAATACCTGATGCTTCTTTTGTCATAACAGATATAGCCATCGCAAATGTGATCACGATCTGCTGGACGCATAACCAATTCCGGTAAGACACAGCATCCCTCCCACAATCTGTAACAACGTAGGACTTTCGTGCAAAATGACCCAAGCCAACGCTGTTGCTGCAACAGGTTCTCCAATGGCAGCTATGGTTACATAGGATACGGGCAAGTAACCTAGTGCCCAATTGAAACTGCTATGTCCAATCAACTGTGGTACCACTGCCAATAGCAGAAACCACACATAGGTCTCTTTGCCATAACCACCTATAGGCAATCCAGTCATCACTACTATGACTATCATAACTAATGCGGCCATGCCATATACAACAAAAACATAAGTCAAAAGAGGAAGACTAATGCGCATATGTCTTCCGATCATAAAATATCCAGCTCCGGTAATTGCTCCTAATACCGCCAAGCCATTGCCATATAAGGCCGAATCCTGGGAAAAGCTTTGCCATGACGGACATGAGAACTGAATACCTGCAACTACACAAGTATCACTTAGAGCCATAATAGCTCCACCAATAATTGCAAGTGTCATCCCAATGTATAGAACCGGAGCAGGCTTTTCATTTAGAAAAAGTGGGGATAGCAATGCGACAAATATAGGCAAGCTGCTTACTAATACGGTTGAAGAAGCTACTGTCGTGTATTCTAATGAAGTAACCCAAGTCAAAAAGTGAAGTCCAAGAAACAATCCGGCAGCCAAAGCCAATATCCATTGCTTGCTTCCCATGCCTATCAGTACACGTCTCTGACGAACATAGACAACGGGAGACAACAGAACAGTTGCTATCACAACCCTATAAGCAGCGATGACAATAGAAGATGCATCACTTTGTGCACTCCGAATAAATATGCTAGCCGTTGAAGATGCGATTACTCCGACAAGTAGAACAAGCAGTGGTCGCATTATGCTCTTTTATCAATTTGTGATAGAAAAGAAAACATGAACTGCCAGTATATCTTAACTAGATTGCAACATACCAGTAGTAATACATCAAAACTTGTTATTAGAGTTTCATGGCGATGTTAATATTCCTTGACAAAGAGGTACAAATAAGGATACAATTCAATACTCCTATTGAGATGAAATTTGGATGAAATAAGAGTAAAAATCACAACTTTTTGCAGTACGATAGACATATAAAACACACAATGGAGAGCCATTTATGACACATCAACTTCCAGCATTGCCCTACGAATTTAGTGATCTCGAGCCTCATATAGATGCTCGAACAATGGAAATCCATCATGGAAAACACCATAATGCGTATGTAACTAATCTTAATGCTGCTTTAGATAGTCACCCTGAATTACAGGACAAATCGATTGAAGAATTGCTTAAGGATCTCGGGGCAGTTCCAAGTGACATTAGGGGTGCAGTCCAAAACAACGGAGGTGGTCATTATAATCACACATTGTTTTGGCCGAGCATGAGCGCTGACGGAGGTGGTATTCCTAGTGGTAATCTAGCAGCTGCCATCGATAGTACATTCAATGATTTTGAATCTTTCAAAGCTGAATTCTCAGCGGCAGCAGCAACACGATTTGGTAGTGGATGGGCATGGTTGAGCATCGACACAAATAACAGTCTGATAGTAAGCTCAACAGCAAATCAGGATAATCCTATATCAGAAGGACTGTCGCCAATTTTAGGGCTTGACGTTTGGGAACATGCATACTATCTGAACTATCAAAATCTCAGACCTGATTACATATCTGCTTGGTGGAACATAGTGAACTGGGACAAAGTGTCAGAACGCTTTGCTAAGTGATAAAATACAGTCTGTAACTAGTCAAGATCCAAACACTTAGGAGGATAACAAGTAACATGACCTACATTATTACGGCATTATGCCTGCGTGACAGTTCTTGTGTAGATGTGTGTCCAGTGGAATGTATTATTCCAGGTAAACCCGAAGCGGAATGGCCCTGGTTTTACATTGACCCTGACATATGTATAGACTGTGGTGCATGTGTGCCAGAATGTCCGTATGAAGCAATTTTTGAAGAGGATGAAGTGCCTTCTGATTACACTGCTAAAGGAGGAGAATACATAGCTAGAGTAGGTCTTGAAGGACACTATGAGGGCGAGAATGAGAAAGGCGAACAAGTAACACTTGATTGTACAAGACAGCTAGACGCTGGAGAAGTATTAGATCTCACAGATGACATTCAGCCTAATTATGATTACTTCACTGACGGTCCAGGCTACGACGCGCTGGACATGTAGTCAACAAAAATAATCAATTCCTACGTAGAATCCAGCGAGAGAGCCTTAATCAGCTCTCTCGCTTCCTATATATAAAAGGAGATAGATCATAACAATGCGAACTGAACGGGATTCTTTGGGAGAGAAATCCCTCCCATCTGATTGTTATTTTGGTATCCAAACTGCTAGAGCTATTGAGAATTTCCCAGTTAGCGGTCTACGGCCATGGCGTGCTTTCATCTGGTCTATGGCTCTTATCAAGCGATCAGCAGCCAATGTAAATCATGCTTTGGGTCTCCTAGATCAGGAGAAAGCCAAAGCTATCGTAAAAGCATCCACAGAAGTAATGGAAGGACATTTCGATACAGAATTCCAAGTAGATCCGTTCCAAGCTGGAGCTGGAACGTCACATAACATGAACATAAATGAAGTTATCGCTAACAGAGCCATAGAGATATTGGGAGGCAATAAAGGCGACTACAACACTGTTAGTCCGAACGACCACGTAAATATGGCGCAGAGCACAAATGACACAATTCCAACTGCTATTCGACTGGGATGCTTGTGGAGACTGGATGAATTAGAGAAATCTATAGACGGATTGTCTAACACACTGCAGGCCAAATCTGTTGAGTTTGACGACGTATTGAAATCAGGTCGCACTCATCTACAAGACGCGGTTCCGGTTAGACTGGGACAGGAATTTGGCGCATACGCCAAGGCCTTGCGCCGAGACCGCGAACGTATATCACGTAGCGCCAACGGGCTGCGACGCTTAGGTATTGGTGGCACTGCAACTGGAACGGGACTAAACGCACACCCAGAGTATCATGTCAGAATGGTTCAGGATTTGAGCAATGTCAGCGGATTGGCACTATCTGAGTCCGACAATCTGTTCGAGAGCATGCAATCACTTTCTGATGCAGCCGACTTCTCGTCTAGTATTCGAATAACAGCAATGACACTAACTCGTATAGCGAATGATATACGTCTACTATCTTCTGGACCTTCGACTGGCCTAGATGAAATCAGATTGCCTGCCGTCCAACCAGGATCCTCAATCATGCCTGGCAAAGTAAATCCTGTACTAGCTGAAATGCTTAACCAAGCTATGTTCCACGTACAAGGGTGTGATCACACTGTAACACTCGCAT
>CAJWIA010000164.1 GCA_913040765.1 uncultured Anaerolineales bacterium
GAACGCAGTCTCTACACCTAGTTCTTCTTCTAACTGCAGCCTCGCCTGATCATGGGCCCAGGTCCAACCAAGGTCTCCAATTGGTGCCACATAGACAAAAGCTACCTTAAAACCATCTTCATCATCTGCTTTCTCAGTGACGGCTTCAGCCTCTTTCTCGGTCGACGCCGCGGGTTCCTCTGCAGGTGCAGGTGGTTCTTCTGCTGCTCCACCGCAGGCGGCAAGTAAGATAGATCCAATCAAGAGAATGCTTAGAATATTGCCTATTTTCTTCATTTTGTCCTCCTATATAATTTAGACTTTTAACTTTTTATGAGTCTACGTAATTTAATACACGACTTACAAACACGACTTACAAACCAAAATTTGTTAATCAATCCTTGTTTAGTTTTTTCTCCATGAACTTGACTCCCATTGATAATATGAGTGTCATACTTAAGTATAGAAACGCAAGTGTATTATATGTTTCTGGAAAGCGAAAGGAGGCTGCGGCATATTTTTTTCCAAGATGTGTTATCTCATTTACACCTAATACTGAAACTAGAGAAGATTCCTTGAGCATAGCAATGAAATCATTTCCCAATGGAGGTAATACTCTTCTAATTGCTTGTGGTAAGATGATTAATCTTAGGGATTGGAACCGTGTGAGTCCGAGTGCCTGAGCTGCTTCTCTTTGTCCAGTCGAAATGGACTGTATCCCGGCACGGAAGATCTCTGCAGAGAATGCGCCATATGAGATAGCAAGTGCGATTATGCCGCGGGCAATAAAAGTTACATCACGAATACTTAATGCGGTAAAGATGTTGTCTGTTGACATCCATCCTACTGATGCCAGGCGGTCTCCTAAGAGGTTAATAGCGATAATTGCGGCTGGGACTATTACAAATGCAGTGTAGAAGATTTGTACAATAATAGGTACCCCGCGAATCACTTGCACATATAGTAGGGCAGCATTTCTAATTATGATGTTACTTGATAGTTGTCCCAACCCAGTCAATAGACCTATCGTTATTGCAAAGATGTAAGCGATTATAGTAACCGTTAGAGTCAAACGTATGCCGACCACTAGCTTCTTTATTACTTCCTGATAAAGTTCATTCGTGATAAAACTATAGACGAAAAATGTTGCTGCGAGCAGTATCAATATTGCCCACCAAGGTAGGTTGGCCAACCGGTCTGTAGCATTTGACTGGAAAGTAGGTGAGGTTCTACTGCTCGCGTTTTTCAAGGAAGGTTAGTATTTAGGCACTATAGTGATGAAATGAGGATCAACTCGATTGTTGACGTTTGATATTTCCACGTCTTCATGGATTAGTCCAGCCCAGAAGTAAAGAGGATTGCGTGCAGGCACATCGGTTATAGTGACGGCACCTGTAATAGTGGTTCGTTCACCTGGCATGAGATACCAATACTCCCCAATTTTTGTCAATTCATGTTTTTTACCGAGTGACCAGCGCCATGGATAGTCTCGTATGCAAGTATCGCAATCAATTCCGATACGCCAAGCGCCAGACTCTTCATACCAACCATGTGTGTTTGAGTTCTCATTTTGAGCATACTGAAATCCTGGTTCTGGACCACTAGTTCGAATAGGAGATGCGCCATAGTTCTCGACGGTGAGAGTGAACATTAATTTGTCCCCTTGGACTATAGTTGTTTCTGCAAATTCAACATCTGCGTTGATAATGTCTGCCCGTGGGACACCACCATGTTTGATCTCTAATTGTCCTTCTACGCTTACTTTTTGGCCAATTGCATCTAGCGAGCTTGCTATTACCTTGTAAATTCCATCGGGTGGTGGAGTTACTCCTAAATCAACTCCTCCCTCATACTCAAATGTGTGTATTCCTGGTTGATCTATAGGGGTATTACCAGCACGTTCTGCAATCGGCAATTGATTTCCGTGATCATCAATTATATATACATTGATATGCGCTTCCTTAGTAAGGAAAAGATTAATCCAAATTCGATCGCTAATTCCATCTCTGTTAGGGGTAAAAAGGATGGGTGATACACTGAATCCACGCATATCAGGAATGGCGTCATCCGCAAGGCTTACAGTGAGGCTTCCAGTTTTCCTCTCGCGGTTCTGTTGATTGTTAGCTTCAACAACCCATTGGTACTCTCCATTTGGTAGGACGCGTGAGACAATTGTGCTTTCGACAGAATCACTTGGCATTAAGAATCCGTTCACTATTCCGGAGAAAAGTAAATTGTGCTCGCCAGACTGACGTGGTTTATTGGTGCGGAAATCATAGCGTTTGCCATCATTGTCCAAAAAAAATATTGACACATTAGCTGGTTGTGACAATTTGTATGTTACTCTAGTAACGTCATATATGTTATCGGCATTTGGAGAAATTACTTCGTATTCAAAGTTGGCATAGCTCAATAAATGGCCGTCAGGTCTTAGGAATATCCAAGTCGCAAACAACAAAAAGACAGTTGTAAAAGTGGCTACTAATGTGGTCCGAAGTGGGGATGGTTGCATTGACTAGTAACTGGTATGAAAATTATAGTGATGGATATGGCAGTGTACCAAATAGGGCGACTAGCGTCAAACTGCAATTCTGTCATCAAGACATGAAATGAGTACATCTAGTGATTGTATTAACACTTCTTTCCATCCTTGATTTGTATCTTCTATTGACAGTAATATTTTACCTCGTGTAATTCTAGCATCGCGTGGCATAGTATCAGCTAGGTATCTCCGCAGGTTTTCGTCTTCTAGACTACGGCATCGCAACGATATTTTCTTTCCCTCTATATTAACAGAGTCGATTTGCGCTTTATGTGCTAACAATTTTACTTTTAGTTGAAACATTAGATTTGTTACCGGTTCAGGTGGTCTTCCAAAGCGATCACTTAATTCTGCGGCAATATCTTTTACACTATTGTCATTGTCAAGTTCGGCCATGCGTTGATACAGTTGCATGCGCAGTCGCCTATCAGTAACATATGTTTGAGGAAGTCCTACCTCAAACGGTAGTTCAACTGACACTAAGGATAGATCCCAGTCTGGTAGTGCGTCTTGATTGTCTTTTTCATTACCAATCTTGTTAGTCTTGATAGCCTTGCGCAGCAATCGAGTGTAGAGATGAAATCCTACTGCTGCCATGTGACCATGCTGCCGTTTCCCGAGCATGTCTCCAGCTCCACGCATTTCTAGATCGCGCATGGCAATAGAATATCCAGCCCCAACATGCGTATTTTCAGACACAGTTTCTAAGCGCATGCGTGCATCTTTACTAAGGAGGCGACGATTATTGTCGTGGTAAAGAAAATAAGCATAAGCACGCTTGACGCCACGACCTACCCGGCCCCTTAATTGATAAAGTTGGGCTAGTCCAAATATGTCTGCTCGGTCTACGATTAGGGTGTTAGCGTTTGGGATATCTAAACCACTCTCAATAATTGAGGTACATACTAACAAATCATATTCGTGGCGGACGAAAGATTTCATTGCTTTTTCCAGTTGTTTTTCGGGCATTTGACCGTGTGCAATTATTATCCTAACTTCTGGAACAAAATCAGCGACAAGCTTGGCCACAGTGTCTATTGTCTCCACTCTGTTATGTACAAAAAACACTTGGCCGTCACGATCTAACTCCCGTAAGATCGCCTCTCTTATTAAAGTTTTACTGAATTGTGTGACCTGTGTAATTACAGGTAGGCGAGATTCAGGGGCAGTATTTATCGTGCTGATGTCTCGAGCACCTGTAAGAGTCATGTATAGTGTGCGTGGAATGGGTGTTGCAGTCATTGTAAGTACATCTATAGTAGTCCGTAATTGTTTTAAGTATTCTTTATGTGTAACTCCGAATCGCTGCTCCTCGTCAATAATTAAGAGTCCTAGGTCATTGAATGTTACGTCAGATTGTACGAGTCTATGAGTGCCTATGACTATATCTGCTTTTCCATTTGATATGGCTGTAATTATGTCCTGTTGT